>ONPH01000093.1 GCA_900319655.1 uncultured Eubacteriales bacterium | reverse complement strand
TGTGTCGGCAACGCGCGACAACCGCGATAAAACCGTAATTGACATTCTTCCGCCCGACTTGAAACGTCCGGGGCTTTTTCCTGCAGGAAGGCTCGACAAGGACACGGAAGGTCTGCTGATTATCACCGACGACGGCGAACTTGCGCATAAAATGCTCTCCCCGAAAAAGCATGTCGATAAAAAATACATCGCAAAGCTTGGCGGAGAAATCACCGCCGAAACCATTGAAAGGTTCGAGCAGGGGATTGTCTTTGCCGACGGCACAAAGTGCCTGCCTGCAAAGCTTGAGACCGATGAAAAATACGGCAGTTCTACAGGAATTGTCACCATTTGCGAGGGCAAGTTCCACCAGGTGAAAAAGATGTTTGCCGTATGCGGCTTAAAAGTTGTGCACCTTCAACGAATATCAGTGGGAAATTTGTATCTTGATAGCAAATTGCCCATAGGAAGTGCTAAAAAATTGACAAAATTGGATGTAAGCTCTATTTTTGTTGGCAAAATACACTAAAAATTGCCCTGTTTTTTTACAGGGTAATTATTTTATATAAAAACTGAGGCAAATCTTTAGTCAAAATCGGTATAGTAAAAATTTGTCCAAAGTGGTATATTATATATGTTAAATTAAGAAATTATATAACGGAGGTTATTTTATGGCAAATGTATCACTGAGAGGCGTATACAAAATTTACGACGGCGGCGTTACCGCTGTTAAGGACTTCAACCTTGAGATCGCTGATAAGGAATTTATCATTTTCGTAGGTCCTTCAGGTTGCGGTAAGTCAACAACCCTGAGAATGATTGCTGGTCTTGAGGATATCTCAAAGGGCGAGCTCTACATTGGCGACATGCTCGCTAACGACGTAGCACCTAAGGACAGAGATATCGCGATGGTATTCCAGAACTACGCTCTGTATCCCCATATGACAGTATATGATAACATGGCGTTCGGTCTTAAGCTCAGAAAAACTCCCAAGGAGGAGATTAAGAGAAGAGTAGAAGAAGCAGCCCGTATCCTCGGTATCGAGCAGTACCTCGACAGAAAGCCGAAGGCTCTCTCCGGTGGTCAGAGACAGCGTGTTGCTATGGGTCGTGCTATCGTTCGTGATCCTAAGGTATTCCTTCTTGACGAGCCTCTTTCAAACCTCGACGCAAAGCTCCGTGCTCAGATGCGTACCGAGATTTCAAAGCTCTATCAGAGACTCGGCACAACATTTATTTACGTAACTCACGACCAGACAGAGGCTATGACTCTCGGTACAAGAATCGTAGTTATGAAGGACGGCGTTATTCAGCTTCGTTGCAGGCTTCATCGGTTCACCCCAGATGAACTTCATCAACGCTACAGTAGGCAAGGAAGGCGACAAGTACACACTCAACTTTGACAAGTACAAGATTCCCGTTCCCGCTGACAAGAGCGCAGGCGGCAAGCTCGACGCTTATGTAGGCAAGGAGGTTATCTTCGGTATCCGTCCCGAGCACGTTCACGACGAGGCAGAGGAAATCGCAAAGGCTGATATGACATTCGAAGCTAACGTTGACGTAACCGAGCTTATGGGCGCAGAGATTTACCTCTATGTTAACATTGCAGGTCAGTCTATCACCGCAAGAGTTGATCCCTCCTCAAAGGCTAAGGTTGGCGACACAATCAAGATTTGCTTCAGCCTTGATAAGCTCCACATCTTTGATAAGGACACAGAGCAGATTATTACAAACTGATAAATTAAAATCTTGTTTAGGCGGCAGGGCAAAACTCTGCCGCCGTATTTTTATAAATCATAAACGGCGGTCAAAATGGATATTATTCGCAGACACTACAATTTTTTCGGCTGGGTTCAGGGCGTGGGCTTCCGCTATACGGCGCAGTACGCCGCAAACGCCTGCAAAGTTACAGGCTGGGTAAAAAATGAATACGACGGCTCTGTGACTATGGAAATCCAGGGCAGGGAAGAGGAAATCGACAAGGTAATTCAGGCAATCGGTAACGCGCGGTATATTAAAATTGACCGCACGCTTAGCCGCAACACCGCGGTCATCCCCGACGAAAAAAGCTTTAGAGTAAGATATTAAAAAACGGACGTGAAAACCACGTCCGTTTTTGAGTTTAAATGTTAATAATCAAAGTCGTTAAACATAAAGTCAGCCCAGTAGTACTGGCTCATATACTCGTTTTGATAAGCGTTTACCGCTCCGGCGTCAAGCTCGGCAAAGCGGTAGTAGTCGCAGTCGACTAGGTTTACGTCAACCGACAGGCTGTTGTAGGTTTTGTTGATAACTTCCTCGGCGCCGATTTTTTTAAGGCTTTTCATCATAGCCGAAATCAAAATCTGAATGTAATTCTGTTGCTTTTTGTCGTACGGCTCGTCCTCAAACAGCGCCGCGGCGATCTCCTTGATTGTGCATGAGCTGCCGTGACGGTGAATAAGGTAGGCGAAAATCTCCTTGGAACGGCTGCGTTCAAAGTGAACGGGCTTGCCGTCGGGAGTGAAAACGTCAAAGTTGCCGAAGCACTGAACCTTTAGCAGAGCGTTTGACTTGGGCTCAATCGGGAAGCGCAAATCCTCAAGCTCCTTTCTAATCTTTTCGGCTGTGACCGGCTTCATAATATAGCCGCTCGCGTGCAGGCTCATCGCGTCGCCTGCGTACTCGCTGAAGCCGGTGACAAAAATTATGTTCATCTTTGGGTTGACCGCCTTAAGCTCCTTTGCAAGCTCAACGCCGTTCATTCCCCTCATATGAATGTCGAGGAACGCGATGTCGCAGCCGCCGCTTTTTGCGTCCTCAAGCAGCTCATCCTGGTCGTCAAACGCTGTAATGTCAGCGTCGGGCTTGGCTTCCTTAACCGCCATTTCGAGCATTTGCAGCATCAGCGGTTCGTCGTCTACACATAGTATTCTCATTTTTTCTGATCCTCCTTTGGCAGCAGCACCGTGGCAACCGTGCCTTCTCCTACAACGCTCGTGATGATAACCTCGGCGTTGCACAGCTCTTTAAGCCGTCTGCGTGTGTTCTCCATTCCGACGTGCGAACGGCCGTCGTTTTTCTTTTGCTCAGTGTCAAAGCCCACGCCGTCGTCGGAAATAATAACCATATAAAAATCGTCGTTTTCCTCGGTGGATATTGTAACCGTGCCGCCCTTTTTCTTCATACCCACGCCGTGCTTAACGGCGTTTTCAACAAGCGGCTGAATCGAAAGCTGAGGCAGTACAAAATCGGTCGTCTGAATGTCGTACTCAATGTTCAGCTTTTTGCCGAACCTGAGCTGTTCAATGTACAGATATTTTTTGAGATGCTCAAGTTCCTTTTCAAACGGAACGGGCGCCTTTTGTTTCAGCGAATCCATATTGCCCCTCAGATAATCCGAGAAGGTAATCGTCGCGTTGTACGCGGTGTCGGGATTGATCTTGCAGAGCATAGCGATTGACGACAGCGCGTTGTACATAAAGTGCGGCTGAATCTGGCTGACCATAACCGAAACCTTTGCCTCGTACAGCTCCTTCTGCATTTTTTGATACTTAATGGCTTCCTTATACTGCCGTCTCAAATCAAACACCAGCCGTACAATTTGGTAAACCATTGTGAGCGCCAGACCGATTACGTAAAAATCAAAATCGGTAAAGTGGCTGTAGTGGTTTATCGCGTCAACCAGTACACAGACCGCGAGAGGAATCCATGAGATAAGCACATACAGCGCCTTGTTGCCGTACCTTGTTTCGTAAAACAGCAGAATAGGCATTGCCAAGCCGCAGATTGCCGTCAGCGCCATCATATACTTTAATGTCACGTGTACGTCGGAAACTCCGGTAAAGTGCAGCACCGTTACCGTGATAATTCCCAGCACAAAAGCTATCCACAGCGCCATTGCGATTGAGTGTGAAACCGGTTTTTCGAGATTTGTCTTAAAGTAAAAAATTAAGGACGAAATAAAGAAGTAGTTTGTCAGCGCGTTTATCAGCAGACAAACAGTCGGGTCTGTTATCCACAGATTAAGAAAGCTGCTGGAGCTGCGCATTATCATAAACAGTCCCCAGAAAAAGCAGAGCGCTCCGAACGAAAGATACTTGTAGTCCACCCTGCCCAAAATAAAGCCGGCAACAGGGAAGAAGAACAACCCGAAAAAGCACACCAGCATAAACAGCACAAGATACGGAAGCGTATGCGCTATAAACTGCGTGTATTTTCCGTTAGACTCGCTGAGCACTACGTCAAGGCAATCCGAAAAATCCGACTGCGGCGAGTCATAAGGATTGATTACTTCAAAGGTGAGCACCTCGTCATAATCAATATTGTAGGTCGCAACATCGAAAAAGTAAAGATCCTCAATCTGATATCCCGGCGTGTTCGGCATTTGCATAGCCAAGCCGCTCATCTTTTTGTGAATGTCAAGTAATTCACGCTCGTCCTTGGTTAAGCTTTTTTCGTCATACTTTTTGCTGAAGATTTCCTCGTAAATATCTGCCTCGCTTTTACAATTGTAGCCGTACACGACCTCTCCCTTGCTGTTTTTTAGGTTATACCATACGTTTTTGCTCGATATGGTAACGGTGGGGTAGTATGAGGTATATGTGCTGAGCTTGCCCTTGAAAACCACCTTGTCGTTAAAGCTGTCGGTGATTTCACCTGTCTGCGAATACGGCTTGAATTCACCGCCGTCAACCGAGTACTCTCCGTCCAAAAACATCGGCATATCAATGCTGTGGTCTATGCTGAGAAAAAAATTCAGCGAAAGCACGGTAAGCCCCGCGAGCATTAGCACTATAACCGCCATAACCACAGCGGAAAGGCGCTTGCTGTTAAGTATTGTTGTAATAGCGCTCACCCCTTTGTTTGTCGTATAATTAATTATAGCGTATTTATTTGAAAAATAAAAGCGTTTTTTATAATAAATAAAAGTATTACCTTTAGATTTACAAGTAAATATTTTTATGATAATATTAAAGCATAAACAGGACGGGAGGCGGTAAAAATGAAAAGCGACAAATCAAAATACTACAAGCTGCTGTCTGAAAAATATCCATCGGTACGCTCGCTGACGCGCGAGATTATCAACCTCACGGCGATTTTAAATCTTCCGAAGGGCACAGAGCACTTTATGAGCGATATTCACGGCGAGTATGAGGCGTTCTGCCATATCCTCAACAACTGCTCGGGCGTAATCAGGGAGAAGGTCGAAAAGCTCTATTCCGAAACCCTCAGCCGCGAGCAGATTAAGGAGATTTGCACGCTTATTTACTATCCCTCCGAAAAGCTCAGCCTGATTAAAAAGAGCCGCGGTACCGACCGCGAGTGGTACGAAACCACGCTTGAACAGATGATTGAAATCGCAAGGGTGCTAAGCTCAAAATACACGCGCTCAAAGGTGCGCAAGGCTATGCCCGACGACTACGCCTATATCATCGACGAGCTACTTCATGCCCAGCGCGACGAGGACGATAATCAGGTTCGCTACCACAACAATATTATTGATACGATTATCAGCATAAACGCCGACGATTTTATAATTTCACTCGCAGGGCTTATCAAGCGGCTGGCGGTTGACAGGCTTCATATTGTCGGTGATATTTTCGACCGCGGAAAAAGCGCCGAAAAGATTATTGATTTGCTCGCAGAGCACCATTCGCTCGATATAGAGTGGGGAAACCACGACATCCTCTGGATGGGCGCGGCGTGCGGAAGCGAGGCGTGTATCGCGAACGTTGTGCGCAACAGCATTAAGTACAACACGCTCAATACGCTCGAAAGCGCCTACGGCATAAGCCTTAGAAAGTTGATTTTATTCGCGGAAAAAACATATCCCACGCTCAGTCCGATGAAGGCTGCACTAAAGGCAATTTCCGTCATTCAGTTCAAGCTCGAGGGGCAGATTATAAAGCGCAATCCCGACTATAAAATGGAAAATAGATTGGTGCTTGAAAATATTGATTTGACCGACGGCACGGTGATATCCGAGGGTGTAAAGTACAAGCTTAACGACACATTTTTCCCGACCTTGAACCCTGAAAATCCGTATGAGCTGACAGAGGAAGAGCAGGCGGTTGCGTCCGCGCTGAGGGAGTCATTTGTCAACAGCCACAGGCTCAAAAAGCACGTTGAGTTTTTGTATGAAAACGGAAGTATGTACAAAATCTACAACGGCAATCTGCTCTATCACGGCTGTGTTCCGCTCGATAAGAACGGCAAGCTGCTCGAAATTGAGCTGTTCGGTGAAAGGCTCAGCGGCAGAGAATACTTTGATATGGCGGACAAGGTCGCAAGGCTCGCGTTTTTCGAGAGCGGCAGACAGCAAATCGGGCTCGACTTTATGTGGTACCTATGGTGCGCACCGAATTCTCCGCTCTGTGGACGGAATATCAAGACCTTTGAACGCGCGTTTATTGATGACAAAAGCGCGTGGCGCGAGGAAAAGAACCCCTACTACGACTTCTACTATCAAAAGCAGACCTGCGAGATGATACTTTCC
>ONPH01000226.1 GCA_900319655.1 uncultured Eubacteriales bacterium | reverse complement strand
AATTATAATGTTCGGTTACTTCTACACGACCATTCAGTACAATCCGATTGAGATGGCTAATAACCTCAAGCAGAACAACGGTACAATCCCCGGTATCCGTCCGGGCGCTCCGACTGCTGATTTTATTAGAAAGATTCTCTCGAGAATTACACTTATCGGTTGTTTATTCCTCGGATTCATCGCGGAATTCCCGCTTCTCTACGCGGCGTTTGCCCGTATGGGAGGACTTTCAATGGGCGGTACCTCTATCATCATCGTAGTAGGTGTTGCGCTTGAAACAACAAAGCAGATGGAATCTCAGATGATGATGCGTCACTACAAGGGCTTCCTTGATTAATGAAAGGATAAGTTTATGAACATTATTATGTTAGGCGCCCCCGGCGCAGGCAAAGGCACACAGGCAGCAGTGCTTTGTGAGCATTTACACATCCCTACAATTTCTACGGGTAATATTATCCGTGAAGCGCTGAGAACCGGCACTGAAATGGGACTTAAGGCGAAATCTTATATGGACGCAGGACAGCTCGTTCCCGACGAGGTTGTTATCGGTATCGTAAAAGACCGCCTTCAGGAGGATGACTGCAAGAACGGTTACATTCTTGACGGTTTCCCGAGAACAATTCCCCAGGCCGAGGCTCTGGACGAAATGGGTGCGAATATCGATTGCGTAATCGACATTGAGGTCGAGGACGACGTTATCGTAAACCGTTTATCCGGACGCCGCGTTTGTGAAAATTGCGGCAGACCCTATCACATCGAAAGCTTAAAGCCGAAGGTGGACGGGGTATGCGACGATTGCAACGGCGCCCTTGTTCAGCGCAAGGATGACCAGATTGATACTATTAAAAACCGCCTTGATATTTACCACAAGGAGACAGAGCCTCTCGTAAACTATTACAAGGCTCAGGGTAAGCTCAAGGTAGTAGTAGGAAAGGATACAGTTAAGGCTACGACCGAAGCTGTGTTTGAAGCTCTCGAGGTTTAAAATGGTTATCGTCAAGACAGCGCGTGAAATATCCAAAATGATGGACGCTTGCAGGATTTCTGCGAACGCGCTGCGTCTTGCGGGTGAATATGTTAAACCCGGTGTAACTACCTGGGAAATAGACAGAAAAGTCCGTGAATATATCGAGAAACAAGGCGCTACGCCTTCGTTTCTCGGTTACGGCGGATTTATCGGCAACGCGGTTCAGACGTATGTCGAAGCTCGCAGTTACTCGGTGGTACGAGATTTCGTCGGCCACGGCGTAGGTGCGAAGTTGCATGAAGACCCGAGTATTCCTAATTTCGGCAGAGCCGGAAGAGGAGTACGACTACTTCCCGGTATGACAATCGCCATTGAGCCAATGGTTTGTCAAGGAAGCTACGAGGTTGATATCCTTGATGACGACTGGACTACCGTCACAGTTGACGGTAAGCTTTCAGCCCACTTTGAAAACACGGTCGCTATAACCCCCGACGGTCCCAAGATTATGACTATAGCGGGTTAAAGCGTATGAAGATTTCAAAAGGACAAATTGTAGCTTCAAAAGCGGGACACGACGAAAACAGATTTTTCATAGTTACGGATATAAGCGGCGGCTGTTTGTTCCTCGCGGACGGCAAGGAGCGGAAGCTGAGCTCTCCGAAAAAGAAAAATCCGAAGCATATAGCTGTTACGAACACTATAGTCGAAATTCCCGCCACAGATAAAGAGTTAAGGAAACTGATAAACAGTTTCAGCCGGTTAAATCAGGAGGATTAGTTATGTCAAAACAAGACGTTCTCGAGGTAGAGGGCAAAGTCGTTGAAGCTCTTCCCAACGCTCAGTTCAAGGTAGAACTTCCCAACGGCCATGTAATATTAGCTGTTATTTCAGGAAAGCTGAGAATGAATTACATTCGTATTCTTCCCGGCGATAAGGTTACCGTGGAGATGTCTCCCTATGACCTTACAAGAGGCAGAATTACTTGGAGAACCAAGTAATAACACGAAAAGACTGATTTTTAAGAAAGGAATGATTACAAGTGAAAGTCAGACCTTCAGTTAAGAAAATTTGCGAAAAGTGCAAAGTAATCAAAAGAAAAGGCAAGATTCTCGTAATCTGCGAAAACCCCAAGCATAAACAGCGTCAGGGTTAAGAAAATCTAAAACAAGTTTAATTTTTATATGGAGGTGCAACTTAAATGGCTCGTATAGCAGGTGTTGACTTACCGAGAGATAAAAGAGTTGAAATCGGCTTAACATACATCTTCGGTATCGGACGTAAAACTGCAACAGACATTATTGCTGCAACAGGCGTTAACCCTGACACTCGTGTCAGAGATTTAACAGAAGACGATGTATCAAAGCTCAGAGATTACATCGAAAAGAACTGTCGTGTGGAGGGTGATCTCCGCCGTGACATCGCTTTTGATATCAAAAGACTTATTGAAATTGGTTGTTATCGTGGCGTTCGCCACAGAAAGGGACTTCCCGTAAGAGGTCAGCGTTCCAAG
>ONPH01000125.1 GCA_900319655.1 uncultured Eubacteriales bacterium | reverse complement strand
CCTCGGCTTCAAGGGCGACAAGGTTCCTGATATCGACCTTAATTTCAGCGGCGAGTATCAGTCAAAATCCCACCGCTACACCGAGGAGCTGTTCGGCAAAAACAACGTGTTTAAGGCAGGCACAATCTCAACCGTAGCGGAAAAAACCGCCATCGGCTTTGTTAAAAAATATCAGGAGGAAAAGTCAATCAACTTCCACAAGGCAGAGCTTAAAAGGCTTGCCAAGGGCTGCACCGGCGTTAAGCGAACCACAGGTCAGCACCCGGGCGGAATGGTTGTTGTGCCGAGGACGAACGACGTCTACGACTTCTGTCCGGTTCAGCACCCTGCAAACGATATGACCTCCGACAACATCACAACCCACTTCGATTTCCATTCAATTCACGATACCATCACCAAGCTCGACGAGCTCGGACACGATGTTCCGACGATTTACCATTATCTCGAGATGTTCACGGGTATTCCCGTTATGGACGTCAGTATGAGCGATCCCAAGGTAATGTCGCTGTTCACCTCAACCGAGGCGCTCGGCGTTACCCCCGAGGATATCGACTCGCAAATCGGCACGTTCAGTATTCCCGAATGCGGCACAAGCTTTGTTCAGGGAATGCTCATTGAAGCCAAACCCCAGACCTTTACCGACCTTTTGCAGATTTCGGGACTTTCCCACGGTACGGACGTTTGGCTGGGCAACGCGCAGGATTTGATTCACAACGGCACGTGCACAATTTCCGACGTTATCGGAACACGTGACTCCATTATGACCTACCTAATGCACAAGGGACTTGACGACTCTATGTCGTTCAAGATTATGGAGATTGTCCGTAAGGGCAACGCGACAAAGCTTTTGACCGAGGAGCACTTCAAGGCTATGCGCGAGCACAACGTGCCCGAGTGGTACATCGACTCGTGTATGAAGATTAAGTATATGTTCCCCAAGGCGCACGCCGCGGCTTATATGATTGCGGCGCTCAGGCTCGGCTGGTACAAGGTTCATAAGCCGCTGGAGTATTACGCCGCTTATTTCACCGTCCGCAGCGAAAACCTCGACGGCGCTGTTGTAATGCAGGGACACGCGGCGGTTAAGGAAAAAATGAGCCGTATCAAGCGCAAAATGAGTGTTCACGAGGCGAGCGATAAGGAGGAGAAGGAGTATTCAACCCTTCAAATCGTCAACGAGATGTTCGCAAGGAAGATTGAGGTCTTGCCCGTTGACATCTACAAGTCCGACGCAAAGATGTTCGCCGTAGAGGACGGTAAAATCAGGCTTCCGTTCTCATCGCTTCCCGGAGTAGGCGAGGCGGCGGCGCTCTCGCTTGCAGAATCGGGCAAGAAGGGCGAGTACCTCTCAATCGAGGATATGCAGGCAAAGACCAAGGTAACCAAGGCGGTTATCGAAACCTTAAAGGAAGTCGGCGTACTTCACGGTCTGCCCGAAAGCTCTCAGCTTTCGCTGTTTTAGTATATTTTAATTGTTTTTAACAATAATCATATTAGTTACAGTCCAAGGAACAAGGAGTGGTTCAGCTTGAAAAAATTACTGACAATGAAAAACCTGTTGATAGCGATTACCTTCACGGTATTTTTGCTGTTCATCAAGGATCACCTTGACATTGTAGGGAATATTCTCTCGGGACTTATGGGCATTTTGACGCCGTTTTTAATCGGCTTCTTAATCGCTTATATTCTGAACTTTCCGTACAAATTCTTCTGCAACAAGGTGTTCGGAAAAATGGGCACAAAGCGCAAGTTCTTTAAGCGCTTTGTAAAGCCGCTGTCGCTTATCTCGACCTTTTTGCTGGCGTTTGCAATCATCGTCGCGTTAATACTTATCGTAGTTCCGCAGATTGTAACAAACGTCTCGGGATTGGCAAAGAATATGCCCGAGTATATGCAAAAGGCGTATATCTATATTGACGGCTCGTTTAAGTGGATTAACTCAATTTTCCACACCAGCTTCAGCCTTGATAATACGCTCAACCAGTTTATGGAGGAAATCAAAAAGATTCTCAACGGTCAGAATCTTGTCACTACTGCGGACGCTACAAAGAACGTCCTCGACTTCCTCACAAACATTATTACCAACACAGCCGCAGGCGTTTACAACGTGGTAATGAGCGTTATCATCTCAATCTACTTCCTCGCGTCAAAGGAGCAGCTCTGCCGTTTGGTAAAGCGCTTGGCAGTAGCGTTTATTCCGATTAAGTTCCTGCCCAAGGTTTACGAGGTTGTAGACATCACCGATACAAAATGCGGTAGATTTTTGGTAGGCGATATCCTCGATTCGGCGCTTATCGGACTGCTTACCTTCATCACAATGTCAATCTTCCAGCTGCCCTATGCGGCGTTGATTGCCGTGCTTGTCGGTGTGTCAAACGTCGTGCCGTTCTTCGGTCCGTATATCGGCGGTATTCCCAGCGCCATTATACTCCTGCTTGTAAACCCGATGGATATGGTTTGGTTTATCATCATTATTTTCCTTATTCAGCAGCTCGACGGCAACGTGCTCAAGCCCAAGATTATCGGCAACCAGCTCGGAATTTCAAGCTTCTGGGTATTGTTCAGCGTAGTTGTAGGCGGAGCGCTGTTCAGAATTCCCGGCTTTGTACTCGGTACTCCGATTTTCGCGGTTATTTACGCGCTTATCGGCAAGAGAGTTAAGAACAACATTGAGTCAAAGGGTAAAATCGCTCAGGAAGCTCTCGACTTTGAGGTTCTCAATTACGCCAAAATTGCCGCTGAGCAAAGGGCTATCCGTGAAGCTAAGGAGCACGAGCAGAAGGAGAAGTTCAAAAGAATTATCGGAAGTAATAAGGACGGTAAAAAATCCGCTGACGACGAGGAAGAATTCCCCGACGAAAACAGCGACAAATAATATATGAATAAATCCGCAAAGCCGCACAGTTGTAATGATTGTGCGGTCTTGTGCGGTAATAGAAAGAATAATATTGTTAATAACTTGACAAATATATTTTATTATGGTAGTATGTTAAAGTGCTATCATACTAAAGTGTAATGAGAGGGATATATGAAGAAGAATTTAAAGATTACCCCCGAGGGCACAAAGGACTTTCTTTTTGCCGAGTGCTCGGCGATGGACGACGTCTGCGGAAAGATTGAGCAGGTGTTCGTCGGCAGGGGATTTAAAAAGGTCATCACCCCGGGAATTGAATTTTACGACGTTTTTTCTGTTGACTGCAGCGGTATTGACCAGCAGGATATGTATAAAATGACCGACAACAAGGGCAGAATTTTGGTTGCCCGTCCCGATTCCACACTGCCGATTGCGCGTATGGTTTCGACAAGGCTCAAAAACAGCATTTTGCCTGTACGCCTTTACTACAAGCAGGCGGTGTACCGCAACAATCCCACGCTCACGGGTAAGCGCAACGAGTTTATGCAGATGGGCGTTGAGCTGCTCGGAGTTCAGGGCTTAAGGGCTGATTTAGAAGTTTTGACAACCGCTGTAAGCGCGATAAAATCCGTTGCCGATGATTTTCGGATTGAGCTCGGTCACGCCGAGGTTTTCGACGCGCTGTCCGACGAGCTCGACATCGACGAGGACTACAAGGAGAAAATCCGCGTTTCTATCGAGAGCAAGAACTACTCCGCACTTAATAATCTGCTCGATAAGTTAACCCCCTGCGCGGCGGTCAGCGCAATCCGCAACCTTCCGTCGCTGTTCGGCGGCGAGGAGGTCTTTGATAAGGCGGCGGAAATCTGCAAGGGCACAAAGGCGATGGACGCGCTCGAGTATCTGCATCAAATCTACTCAAAGCTAAGTCCGCTCGGCTTGAATGACAAGCTTACTCCAAAGGTTGCTCCGGAGCTCAAGTTTAAGATTTACCTTTCTGCCCTCACCCAGCTCAACCTTGATGACCACAACCGCATTTCCACCTCTGATAACCGCCTGATTCGCCGCATTGTCCGCGATAACAACTTCCGCGGTAAGCCGGCTGCAGGAACAATTGAAATGTGGCCAAGCGTTACACGTGGAGAAGAGCTTCATATCTTCCCGTTTGCAGAAAGCCTTCAGAAAGACCTCCGCAACCAGCGAATAAATCTATAAATGTAT
>ONPH01000156.1 GCA_900319655.1 uncultured Eubacteriales bacterium | reverse complement strand
AGCCGCCATCCCAAATGTGGCAGGTGTCAAGGCAAACTCCGAGCTTGTCCTTGAAGCTTTCTCCGCCGAGCGAAACAGCCAAATCCAAAATGCTCTTTATCTCCTCGAACCTTCCGCCGATTTCACTGCCCTTGCCTGCCATTGTTTCAAGCAAAATTATATTTTTAAGCGCTCCGCTTTCGCGCTCAACCTCATCAATCACGCTTACAAGGTTTTCCGCAATCAGCTTAATGCCGGTCTCCGTTCCCTGACCTACGTGACAACCGGGATGAAAGTTGTAGTAATTGCCGGGCAGGTTTTGAAGCTTAATTAAATCATCACGCAACATTTCTCGTGAGTTAGCTCTAATTTCTTCCTTCGCGGCGCAGATGTTCATTGTATACGCGCCGTGAACAACGAGCTTTCCGAAATTGTTTTCGTGAATATAATCGCGCAGAGCAGCGATATCCTCAGCGGAAACGGACTTTGATTTACCGCCGCGCGGATTTCTCGGAAAAAAAGCGAAGGTGTTTCCGCCGAGCTCTACCTCATGCGTGCCCATGGCGAGATATCCCTTTGATACCGAAACGTGGTTGCCTATGTATATCATAACTTTACCTCAAATTCTGAAATTCACATTTATAATACATCAAAAACCGTAAAAAATCAATTTTACGACAGTATTGACATCGCAGCAGAGCGAAAGTATACTTAAATTAAAACAAAAAATCTCCATATCAACCAACGGTTTGTAGATTTTTAACCCTTACCCGACTATAATTTAAAGTGAAAGGAGGCAGAAATATGGATCAGGTGAAAATCGGACGCTTTATCGCGCAGCGCAGAAAGGCAAATAATATGACGCAAATGCAGCTTGCGGAAAAGCTCGGAATTACCGACAGAGCGGTTTCAAAATGGGAAACAGGAAAATCCCTGCCCGACGTTGCGATTATGCCTGAGCTGTGCGGGCTGCTGAACATCACAATCAACGATTTGTTTAACGGGGAGGTTGTAGTAATGGAGGATTATAAGGAAAAATCCGAAAAACTGTTAATCGAAATGGCAAAGCAAAAGGAGCAGGCAGACAAAAATCTGCTCGCGCTTGAAATTTTAATCGGCGTTTTATCAATAATTATCTTACTTGGCTTTACCTTTGCCGCAAGCATTCCCACCTTCGGCAGTGTGCTTTGGGCGCCGCATATGGGCAGAACGCGCTATATGAAGTGCCCCAAATGCGGAAAAACCACATGGAACAAAAAGGTGCTCAAAAAATAATAAATCTTAAATTAAAAAAGCAGACGCCGCGTGACGTCTGCTTTTATTTGCATTAAGGCAATACCGCATAATTCAGGTGTGCGGATTGCGCAGCAAGATTTTTTGTTAGGTTGTACAAATAAATCAAGGTAAGGCTGACGCCTTGACGAGATTTTTTGGGCAAGCTGACGGAATAATATTCAAGCAAGCCGTGCGCCTTGAATTGTGTGGTGTTGCCTTAAAACTGTTAAACCCTGACAATCAGGTTATTTGCACCAAAGGCAGCGGTGTATTTAACGTCCTTCGCCATTTTGAGGATAATCGCAAGGTTTATTTCTTCCTCTTTTTTATCCTGACTGCCCTGTAAAAGCTTGTAGTAATCCTTTAAATTCATCGGCTTGCAGTCATCGCGCATACGGATAATCAGGTCATCGCCCTTTGCAACCAATCTCATATTAATATTATGCTCTTTTCCGTCGTTAAAGCCGTGCTCCGCTAAAAATACGGACAATTCCTCGGTGATAAGCCCGTATTTCCGTGCGCGTTTTTTGTCCGCGCCGTGCTCCATGGCAAACGCAATCGCAATCTTTGATAATTCCTCAATTTCCTGAGTTGATGAGGCTATTACCGAAATCTCATTATCGGGAGTTGTGCCGAAGTCTCTCGGCATAAGCAGCATTTTATCGCCGAAAGACTTTCCCTCTCTATTCAAAAATATGTACAATAAGGCAATCAGCGAAAGTCCTGCCATATTGAAAATTTTGGATATAAACGCGCCCTCATAGCCTATAACGCGCAGCATTAAAAAGGTAATAGGAATCAGGTTGCCGCATTCAATCAAAAAGCTGTATATATTGGCAAAACGCAGCCGTTTTATTCCCATCAGGTAATTGTTGAAATTGTATACGATCGTGTGGAACGGCAATGACAGACAAGAAACCTTTATACACTGCTTGGCAAGCTCCAACGCCTCGGGGTTATCAGATTTCAGGAAGAACGCCGCCAGCGGATCGCAAAATACAAACAGTACAACCGTAACAACACTTGACATAACCAGCGCGTGAATCAGAGAGATTCTTTGTGACAGCTTGATTGATTTTTTGTCCTCTTCTCCGACAAAAACGCCGGCAAACGCCATAAGCGTATCGGCAGGTGCGTACCATGCCGCGCGTACAAATACGGTAATCTGGGCGAATACGCCGTGAGCCGCCACAAGATAGGGCATATTGAAGAAAGTGAGCAGATTGTTGATGATAAGACCGCCTAAGGCTTTGCTTCCCTTTGTAACGCCCATCGGAGCGCCGAGACTAATCATTTCAGCGCACAGCTTTGGGCTAAAGCCCTTGAACTTCAGGCGGAAAACAGACGCGCTCTTTTTGCCTGCGTAAAAAGACGCGCATACAAAGAACGGAACGATATATCCGAGCGAGGTAGCCAAGCCGATTTGCAGCATTCCGCCGTGCAAAACAAAGACTACAAATGCGTCCGCGATAACATCAATTACTGTCGTAAGTATTGAGGACGAGTTAACCAGCTTATACTGACCTTCTATCTGCTAATTGTATATTATTGTCACTATGTTTCAAAAGGTTTTAAATAAAATTTTGTGTTCTATGTAATGATTTTTGGAGAAAACATAGATTTCGAGTGTTGCATTGGCACGATTAGTGTGGTATTATATAATTTAGTAATATTTTAACATTTCATAAATTTTTAGGAGGAATTATCTGATGACGATTACAAAAACACAGGAAGGCACCAAGCTTACGGTTGCCATTGAAGGCGAATTAAACACAAACACCGCTCCCGAGCTCGAAAAGGAATTTGAAACCTGTCTTGAAGGAGTTACATCTCTGGTTATCGACGCTCAAAAAATGGACTATATCTCCAGCGCAGGTCTGCGCGCACTGTTCGGCGCCGCCGAGGTTATGCAGGAAAACGGCGAGATGTGCGTAATCAACTCTAACGATGAAGTCAAGAACATTTTTGAAGTAACAGGCTTCGTTGATATTATCGACGTAAAATGAAAAGCTTAGAGATACCTGCCGAAAAAGCAAGGCTGAACGAGGTAATCGACTTTGTCATTGATTTTGCGGAAAAGCTCGGCTTTGATAAAAAGGAGCTTTTTCAGTTAAAGCTTTGCACCGAGGAGATTTTTGTTAACGTCGCAAGCTACGCATACAAGCCCGATACGGGTATGATTACCGTAACCGCGGACGGGTGCGAAAGTCCTCTGACGGTCACGCTGTCGTTTATCGACAGCGGAAAGCCCTTTGACCCTCTGGCTAAGCCCGATCCCGAAAAAAACCGTCCCCTTTCACTGGCAAAAAAGGGCGGGCTCGGAATTTTTCTAACCAAGAGGTTTATGGACGAAGTCAGCTACGCTTATCAGGACGAAAAAAACGTCCTGACGATTAAGAAAAACCATTCACAGGCGGAGAGTACCCATGAGTAAAGAACCGAAGAAAAAAAGAAAAAAGCTGACGGTCAAGGCGATACTCGGCTTGATTTTTGTTCTCATTTTCATCGTCATTTTTGTCTGTATCGGTATCACATGGCGCTACATCGACGACTTTGATGACAGTCACTACGGAACTGCCTTTGCCTTGACGCACACGGCGTCCGAGTATATCGACGGCGAAAAGTTAACCGGGTATTACAAGAACGGAACAACGGACGACTACTATGGGCAGATGCGTGATTTTCTTAAGCTGTTGCAATCGGAAGGCAAGCTTGACCGTATGTATGTTTTTGTGCCGTCGGAAAATGAACTTATAACCGTTTGGGATACCAACAAAACCGCAGGGAATGCGTTAGGCTCACGTCAGGCTTTTGACGGAGAATTCAAGAAAAGCGCGATGAGTACTTTTTCCGGTAAATCCGAGGAAAACGTATACATAGACGATAAGAGCGCCAACAATCTGGTGGTTACGGCGTTTTCACCGATTTACGACAAAAACGGAAATCCGGTCGCTATGGTCGCCTCCGAATTCAAGGGCGAAAGCATTATATTAAAGATTGTGGATTTTAACCTTGCCACGCTGGTAATAGTACTCGTGTCAAGTATCATCCCGATTT
>ONPH01000136.1 GCA_900319655.1 uncultured Eubacteriales bacterium | reverse complement strand
TCGGGAGCGGTTACGTGGTGAGCGTCGCAGGTGTTGCCGTAGCCTGCGAATTCTGCGTAAATCTTAGCGCCTCTCGCCTTGGCGTGCTCGTATTCCTCGAGAATGAGGATTCCTGCGCCCTCGCCCATAACAAAACCGTCGCGGTCCTTGTCAAAAGGACGCGAAGCCTTTTTTGGATCGGGGTTGGTGGAGAGCGCCTTCATATTCTGGAAGCCTGCGATTGTCAGCGGAGCGACAACCGCCTCTGCGCCGCCTGCGATAATAGCGTCGGCGTAGCCGTCCTTAATCGCATGGAACGCCTCACCGATTGAGTTTGTACCTGTTGCGCAAGCGCTCACAACCGACAGCGTTACGCCCTTTGCGTTAAAGCGGATAGCCGCGTTGCCTGTGGCGATGTTGCCAATCATCATCGGGATAAAGAACGGAGAAACCTTGCGCGGTCCGCCGTGGTCAAATCCCAGTGTGTTGTTTACAAAGGTGTTAAGACCGCCGATACCCGCGCCGATGTAAACGCCGAAGCGGTTTTCGTCGATTTTTCCGAGAATACCGCTGTCGTCAACCGCCTGCTGAGCCGCCGCAAGGGCGTACTGGCAGTAGATGTCGAGCTTTTTGGCTTCTCTCTTTTCAAAATATTTTTCAGGCTCAAAGCCCTTTACAGTGCCTGCGATATGTACTTTTAAATCCGAGGTGTCAAACGCTGTGATTTCCTCGATTCCGCACACGCCGTCAAGCATATTTTTCCACATTGTCTGCGCGTCGTTACCCACGGGGCTTACCGCGCCGATTCCTGTTACAACAACTCGTCTGCTCATACTAACCCCCTGTTAAATCGCGAGTCCGCCGTCAACGCGGATAACCTCGCCTGTTACGTAAGCCGCCTCGTCGGAGCAGAGGAAGGCAACTACGTTTGCAACATCCTCGGGAGTTCCGATTCTCTTTGCAGGAATTTGAGCCTTCATAGTCTCCTTAACCTTGTCGGGGAGCACGTTTGTCATATCGGTTCCTATGTAGCCCGGAGCAACGGCGTTAACGGTTACGTTTCTGCCTGCAAGCTCACGCGCTACGGACTTTGTAAGTCCGATAATGCCTGCCTTTGAGGCGGAATAGTTCGCCTGTCCGGCGTTGCCGATAAGACCTACGATTGAAGATGTGCTGACAATTCTGCCGCCGCGGTTCTTCATAAAGTGCTTGTAGAAGTGCTTAATCATATTGAACGTGCCTTTAAGGTTAACGTTAATTACCGCGTCAAAGTCCTTTTCGTCCATATTGAGCACAAGCTTGTCGCGTGTGATTCCGGCGTTGTTGATAAGGATGTCAACCTTGCCGAATTCCTCGATTACCTGCTCGCAAACCGCCTTTGACTTTTCAAAGTCGGATACGTCGCAGAAATAATGCTCAACCTTTGTGCCGTACTGCTCAAGCTCAGCCTTAGCGGCTTTGCCCTCGGTCTCGTCGCCCACATAGAGCACTGCGATATTTGCGCCGCCCTCGGCAAGCTTCTTTGCAATTGCAAGTCCGATTCCTCTTGAACCGCCTGTGATTACCGCGGTTTTATTTTCAAAGTTCATAGTCAATCCTCGTTTCTTTACAGCTCTAAAGCCTCTATATCCTCGGGAGTTTCAACCTTGAACGCCTTGACGCCGCCGTTGATCCCCTTGATTAATCCTGTCAGGGTTTTGCCTACGCCGACCTCGATAAAGGTGTCGACGCCGTTTTCTATCATATTTTCAACAATGCTCTGCCAGCGCACCGGGCTTTCGACCTGCGCCTTTACAAGAGCCTTGTAATCTCCCTCGTAGGGGAGAGCGGTTACGTCGGAGTAAATTTCAAGCTGAGGCTTTTTGAAGTCGATATCCTTTATATACTCCGCAAGTCCGTCAGCCGCCTGCGCCATAAACGGCGAGTGGAACGCTCCGCTTACCGCGAGTAGCTTTGCTCTGCCGCCTGCGGCTTTAACCGCCTCGCAGAACGCCTCGGCGTTTTCGCTTGTCGTAGCGACAACCGTCTGCGCAGGTGAGTTGTAGTTTACCGGGTAGGTCTTATCAAAGCCCTTGCAGATTTCCTCAACCTGTTCGGGAGTGATCTTCATTACCGCAGCCATCGCTCCGGGATTTTCCGTCGCAGCCTTGTCCATGAGCTCTCCGCGCTTGCAGACGAGCTTGAAAGCTTCCTCGTCGGTCAGAATTCCCGAAAATGCCAGCGCCGCAATCTCACCGAGCGAGAAGCCTGCAACGCAGTCGGGTTTAATTCCCTTTTCCTCAAGCGCCCTTGCCGCCGCCAAATCGGCGGTAAAAACGCAGGGCTGAGTGTTTACCGTGCGGTTCAAATCCTCGGTGCTGCCCTCAAAGCACATCTTTGAAGTGCCCTCGCGAACGCCGTCCGCCATATCGTACACCGCTTTTGCCGCGGCTGATGACGAGCAGAGCGCCTTGCCCATTCCGCTGTACTGAGCGCCCTGGCCCGAAAAAACAAATGCTATTTTACCCATTTTGTCGCTCCGTTTAATACTTCCTCAGCCTGCGAGAACATCTCTGTGATAATCTCGCGCGAGGTCTGTTCTTTATCAATCATTCCTGCAACCTGACCTGCAAGTACGCAGCCGTTCTTAACGTCGCCTTCTCTCGCGGCAATTCTCAGAACGCCGACAGCCTTCTTCTCGAGCTCCTCGTCGGAGACGGACGACCTGTCGTACTCAGCCTTCTGATATTCTCTGGTAAAGGCGTTTTTGATTGAGCGCACGGGATGACCGAGGCGCTTGCCGGTAACAACCGAGTCGATGTCCTTAGCCTTGAGAACCTTGTCCTTGTACTCCTGAGCGATTGTGCACTCCTTGGCAACCAAAAATCTTGTGCCTACCTGAACGCCTACCGCGCCGAGCATAAACGCCGCCGCAAGCTGTCTGCCGTCTGCAATGCCGCCTGCCGCGATAACGGGGATCGACACCGCGTCAACCACCTGCGGAACAAGCGCCATTGTTGTGAGCTCGCCCACGTGGCCGCCGCTCTCGCCGCCCTCGGCAATAACCGCGAAGGCGCCTAACTTTTCCATTCTTCTGGCGAGTGCGGTTGAGGGAACAACGGGGATTACCTTAATTCCTGCCGCGAGCCATTTTTCCATGTATTTTCCGGGGTTTCCGGCGCCTGTGGTGACAACCTTAACACCCTCCTCAATAACCACGTCCGCGACCTCGTCGGCAAACGGGCTCATAAGCATAATGTTAACTCCGAAGGGCTTGTCCGTGAGCTCTCTGCACTTTTTAATCTCCGCGCGGAGCTGTTCTCCGTTGGAGTTCATAGCGGCGATTAAGCCGAGACCGCCGGCGTTTGAAACTCCCGCGGCGAGTGAAGCGTCGGCTACCCAAGCCATACCGCCCTGAAAAATCGGATACTCAATTCCGAGACTTTGGTCGATTACCGTGGATATCATATGTAAAATCTCCTTTTCCCGCGAAAAAAGTCGAAAAAGCTCAGACTTTTCGCGCAAAATATTGTCACTGTCAAGCAAGTAAAAATCGGGTTTTACTGCTCAAAAAACTATCAGTGCATTATTAAATCTATCATACCGCAAAACGGACTAAAAGTCAATGATTTTGAGCCAAGTGGTACGTTCTTTATATTTGAGCCAAGTGGTACGTTCTTTATATAGTTATTTTATTATTATGTTTAT
>ONPH01000124.1 GCA_900319655.1 uncultured Eubacteriales bacterium | reverse complement strand
GACGCGTTACCGCTGTCGCGGTCTTTTTTTCCAAATTGATTTCCCATTGAGCAGAAGTTTTTCCAGAGCCTTTTGTAAAAACAAATGACTTTGTTTCTTCGCTTTTGTTATGATTTATTCGATTTGTTTTCCATGCAAATATATGCAAAAGATCTGTTTCGCTCATCATTTCTTGTTTTAGAAGCTCATCTATTTGTTGCTCCACCCAAAGACTCGTCTTGTCATAATAATGTTGATTATAATACTCTAAAAACGCTTTAATGCTATTGAACTTTTCACCTGTTTCAATATTAAATAATCTAGTTGTCTCTTTCATAATAATTCATCTTTCTTTTCTTCGATATTTTTCCAAACCCGTACTCAAATTATAAATCATTCTCTCCTTGAGTGCAATTAGCCCCAAACGGAGGTGTTTTTTAATTATGACTGCACCAACTATTTCCCCTTCAAGAACCGTTTCAGCAGGAACGCGCAGAAGTAGGGGAATGTATAGATATCGTTCTGATAGCCGATATTGCCGCGGCAGAGTTTTATTCCAAAGTTAATGTCGCTGTAATTCTTGCCCGTGATAAGCGTCTGCAGCGACTTGGAGCGGTTGCTGCCCGCCTTGACTTCTACCGGGACGAGCGAATCCTTTGTCCTTGCGAAAAAGTCCTCCTCCAGGGTGGAATTATCCCGCTTGTAATAGTAAAGCTGACAGCCCGACTTCACCAGCGCCTCGCCGATGATGTTTTCATACAGAGCGCCCTTGTAAACGCCCAGGTTCTGATTGGCTCTGAGGTCGTCCTGCGCCTCCTCGTCGAGCATGGAAATCAGCAGACCGGTGTCGCGCAAATAAATCTTGAACTTGTTGCTGTCGTAGTTGCCTTTCAGCGGCAGCTCGGGGAAGTTGAGGCAGTAGCAAATGTTGATAAGTCCCGCGTCATTCAGCCATTCTATACAGCCGGCATAGTCCTTCGCCCTTGCGCTCCTGGACACTTTTGAAAACTGAAACTTCTTGTTATCCTTAGCGAGCTGAGCGGGGATACTGCGGAACACGCTCAAGATTTTACCCTGGTCAAGTCCCTCGGCGTACTTTCGGATGTCCTCCTCGTAGTCGAGCATAAGCTGGCGCTGAGTGGCGAGACTGCCCTCAAAGCTTTTCTTTTCTGTAAAATCACGAACTACAGCGGGCATTCCGCCGAGGACACAATAGTCGAGAAACAGCCTGTCGAAAACCTTGAACTCGACATCCGAGAACGGCTTGAGTTCTTTCATGTGAGCGAGCATATCCTCAATGAAGTAGTCGCCGTAGCCGAGCGCCCACAGGTACTCCTCAAAATCCATCGAGTACATCTCGTAGTCGGTCTTGTAGCCGACGCTGTTACTCTCAATCCGCTTGTAGTGGATGCCGAGCAGCGAACCGCTGCAGATTACGTCGAAGCGACCGTCGGTTTTGAAAAATTTGAGCGATGTGGCAATCTCGGGCAGTTCCTGGATTTCGTCAAAAAACAGCAGGGTTTTGCCCTCAATAAAGCTCTTGGACGGGTCAAGCAGAGAGATATTCTTGATTATATCAGCGGCGCTGTAGCCGTCGTTTATAATGCTCTTGTATTTTGGTTCTTCGTAGAAGTTTATCTCAACGATGCTTTCGTAATTGGCGTCGGCGAATCTTTTAATCGACTCGGTCTTGCCGACCTGGCGCGGGCCCTTGAAAATAAGCGGTTTTCTGTCCACGTCTTCCCTCCAACTGTTAAGAAACGCGTCTATTTTACGCTTCAAATAAGCCATATAATCACTCCTTTAATGATAGTATAGCAAAAAATGAGCGAATTATCAATACCTTTTCACATTTTATGAGCGAACTTTTGAGGATTTATCACATTTTATGAGCGAATTATCGGCGGTTCACTACACTTTTATGAGGGAATAGGACTTTTCAGCGGTAAAAAACCATAGAGACAGGCTGCACTCCATTACGGGAAACAGCCATTTTTTGTAATCAGCTAGTCAAAATTTCTCCTTAGTGATATAATAATAAAAATTATTATTCAAAAAAAGAAAGGCTAATAAACATGAAAAACTACGTTGAAGAATTTAGAAAAGAAAAACAAAACACAGCAAAGATTGTTGTGTTTTCTGTTGTGTTAAGTACTATAATCAATATTGTTTCAGGAGCAATTTTATCGTCCTATGACCTTCCTATGTGGCTATATATAATATTAGGGGTTCTCATTACCACTATACTCATATTTATTTCACTTTTTCTGCGGATAAAAAGGTTAAACACAAGTTTAACGTTGGAATCAATGTTTATAATAAACAATAAAAATAATAATGAGTTTATCAGGATTCCGAATTATAAAATAAATCAGGATATGTCAAATTATCTTAGGTCAGCTTTTTGTGAAAGCAAAGCAATTAAAACAAAATGGGAAAACGGAAATTTGACTCATTTTAATAATTTGATTGCGACCAAAAACGGAAAAATATATGCTCAATGTGATGATTCCGTTTCGTTATTAATTGAACTAATAGAATACACTATTTTGAGTAATTTTTCTGTATTTATCTCCGATTATTTTAATAAACTACATTTAAACGATAAAGTACAAGAGTTAACAATGAAATCTATTCCTGATTTATTATTATCAAATAGATTCTTATCGCTCTTCTCTGAAGATATGGAAAATAGGGATGCCTTTTTGTCTGAATTTGACACAGACCATCAAAATGTTGTATATGCATATTCTGAAAACGGAGCCCTATATAATCGATTTGAAATAAAATTACCAAAGGGAACAAAATTATATAAAGATAAAAATAATGCAATTGTTATAAATAAATACAAATGGAACTCTGTCTTTAAACTTTTCGATTGGAAATACTATAACTGGTTAGATGAATATGTATATGAGCTTCAACACTATTGTAACAAAGAAACATATTTAAACGATATCGGCTGGCCATATATTAAAAGCGGAATTCATGTGTATAATAATATAATTAATACATTATAATATCTTTTTTATTCGACCATAAACCCTCCGCTTGGATTTAGTTCCAAACGGAGGTAACTTATATGTAATAATGATTTTATTACGCCGTATGCCTGCCGCCGAGGATAATTTCCAGGGTGTTGGCGGCGTCGCGTTTGGCTTGGTCGACGGCGTGGACGTAGCGGTTGGTGGTTTTGAGCTGGGTGTGCCCGAGGCGGGAGGCTACGTTCTTTATATTCGTGCCGTTGCTCAAAAGCAAGGTCGCCGAGGTGTGGCGGAGGGAGTGAAACTTTCTATGAGGGAGGTCGTTGCGCTTCTGAAACTTCGAGAACCACAAGGTCGGCGTGGTCGGGTACATCGGCTTGCCGTCTGCCTGAATAAAAATCCACTCGTCACCCTGCCACGCGTGACCGAGCGAAAGGCGGTACTCGTTCTGCTCGGCGCGGTATTTGCGCAGCATAGCGAGGCAGTACGGCGGCAGGACGAGCGTTCGGCTCCTGCCCGTTTTGGTCGATTTGCTCCTGATTTCCGAGTCGCCCGTGAGCTTGTAATTACTGCGGCTGACCGTCAAAATGCCTGTCTTGAAATCAATGTCGCTCCATTTCAGTCCCATAAGCTCTCCTCGCCGACAGCCTGTATTGAGCGCGAGATGTATCAGAACTCTGAACATAAGTGGCTCGGATTCGAGAGCTTGGAGCATATCGTCGAGCTCCTGCTCGGTGAAAATCTCGGTCTGCTCCTCGTCGAGTTTCGGCAGGGTTATGCGGTCGCGCTCAGCGGGGTTCGTGCCGATCAAGCCGAGCTTGTAGGCGCTCTTCATCAGCGAGCTAATCATCGTGTAGTAGCGGCGAACGGTCGAAGGCGAGAGCTTGCCCGGCTTGCCGTCGAGGTGGGTTTCGCGCTTTGAGAGGTCGTCGATGAACCGCTGAATGTGAAGCGGGCGGATGTCGCGGAGTTTGAGGTGCCCGAGCGCGGGGATTATGCCGATGTCGAGAATGTGCGTGTAGCGTTCGTAGACGTAGGGCGAGAGCTTTTGCTTTGCGGTTTCGAGGTACATCGGCACGAAGTCGGCGAGCTTTAATCTGCCGTCGGAGCTGACCTGACCGTTGCGGACTTGCTCCTCGAACAGCACCGCCTGCCTTTGAACCTCTTTCTGGATCTGTTTTTCGGTCATATTCGGCTCGGGCTTGTATGTCATCGTTCGGCGGATTTGCCTGCCGTTCTGGTCGTAACCGCACGACACCGCGATAAAGTAGCTCTTGTTGCGTTTTATGATTGAAATGAAAAAAGATATTACCCTAACAGGGTGCCCCTTTGATGTTTTTGTACAGGAAAAGAGGTGATAGGCAGGCTCGAACAGGCTGTGCCAAGGAATAAGCGTAAGCGCATTCCGCAGGTAAAAACAGTCCTGTGGACTGTTTTTAAGCCGCCGCGTTGATGAAGCGTAAGGTTTCGCACACGCCGCATCAAGCGTGGCAGGTGTTATCTGATAAAAAAACCTCGCCTATCAGCGGTCTCATAGCTGAGGTTTACAAGGAATTTATAACCTCGCAAACAGCGAAGGGCTTCTGTTCATCTTGCGCCCCTGGCTTTTCTTTCGAAAAATTTTATTTTGAACATTTAAGTGATAAAAAATATAGACAATTGAGCTTCGGTATAGTATGATAAGGGTATGAATACCTCTGAATACGACTTTACAGGAGGCAGATATGAAACCTACTATTGTAATAGGCCACAAAAACCCCGACACAGACTCGATTTGTTCCGCTATTTGTTACGCGGACTTAAAAAGCAGGCTCACGGGCGAGAAGTTTATTCCCTGCCGCGCGGGTGAGGTGAACAGCGAAACCGCCTTTGTGCTCGAGCGCAACGGCTTTGAGCCTCCCGCGCTTATCGAATCTCTCGAGCCGAAAATCGCCGACGTTCAGTTTCGCCGCACCGACGGTATTGAGGCGGAGATTTCTCTGAAACGAGCCTGGGAGCATATGAGGGACGAGAACATACAGACCGTCCCCATTCTCACCGACCGAAACAAAATCAAGGGAATTCTCACGCTCGGCGACCAGGCGCGCTTCTATATGGAAGACCAGGACGCTCACGCGCTCTCCAAGGCAAAAACCCCCTACAAAAACATAGCCGACACCCTGCAGGGCGAGGTCGTTGTCGGAGATCCCGAGGATGTTTTTTCAGACGGCAAGGTCGTTGTGGCGGCGGCTAACCCCGATATTATGGAGGACTATATCGACGAAAACGATATGGTGCTTATCGGCAACCGCTACGAGTCCCAGCTCTGCGCTATTGAAATGAACGCGGGCTGTATCGTAATCGGACTCGGCGCAAAGGTTTCCAAGACTATTACGAAGCTCGCTACGGAGTCGGGCTGCGTTATAATCGTGTCGCCTCTCGATACATACACCTGCGCCAAGCTTATTAACCAGGCTGTGCCTGTGGGGCACATTATGAAAAAGGATAATTTTATTACCTTCAACCTCGAGGACTCCGTAGCCGAGGTAAAGAAAACCGTTTCCAAGCTCAGGGTACGCTATTTCCCCGTACTCGACAGCGACGACCGCTATGTCGGAATGATTTCCCAGCGTAATCTTCTGAATGTAGAAAAGCAGAAGGTTATTCTCGTTGACCACAACGAAAAAGGACAGGCTGTAGACGGCATACGCTCCGCCCAGGTTGTCGAGGTTATCGACCACCATAGAATCGACTCCGTCGAAACAATGAACCCGATTTATTTCCGTAACCAGCCCCTCGGCTGTACGGCTACCATAATTTCTATGATGTACCGCGAGAACAATATCTCCATAGAACCGAAAATCGCGGGACTTCTCTGCTCGGCGATTATCTCGGACACGCTGATGTTCCGTTCGCCGACCTGCACTCCCGCCGACGAGAGCATCGCGCGTTATCTCGCGGGAGTCGCGGGAATCAAAATCGAGGAATACGCCACCGCTATGTTTAACGCGGGAAGCCAGCTCTCAAGGAAAACTCCCGACGAGATTTTCCATATCGACTGCAAGCAGTTCAGGGCGGATAATTACTCGCTTATCGTATCGCAGGTCACGAGCGTCAGCACAAGAGAGCTCGGCAAGGTCAAGAAGAAAATGCTCCCGTATATGGAAACGCTCCTGCCGAATTCGGGCGTAGATATGCTGTTTATGATGTTGACCAATATTATAAACGAGAGCACCGAGCTGTTGTTTGTAGGAGCTAACACGGACAGCGTAGTAAGAACGGCGTTTTCCGTAACACCCGATGACTCGAGCGCGGTACTCGAGGGAGTAGTAAGCCGTAAAAAACAGGTTTTGGGCCCGCTTATTGAGGCGATAGAGAAGATGTGAGTATTAATTAAGCAGGAAGCGTCGCGAGCCGCGACAGCCAAAGCCGCCTTTGGAAAAGTCTAATACATAGCTAAACCGTCATCAACGGCGGGTTAAAAATATAATTAGAAATGAGAAAATGTTAGGCAGATAGCGCGGACTATTAATAATTCGCAATTCGCAATTCGCAATTAAATGTCGAGAAGATAGCTCGGGTTTGAAAAACACATCGGTATCCCGACCGTATTTATATGCAAGCTCCGCTTGCACAGCATACTAATTCGGTCGGGCATAGAAGTTTATTATTATATCAATTTTTCTTCCCGACCTACCCTTTGCCCTGTGCCCTGTGCCCTTTACCCTTAAAAAGAAGCAGAACCTGTCCTCCCTATCCAAAACTTCATAGGACACTAAACTTACGGGGGATATAAACTCTAAGATAGGAACGCTCACACTTGACGAGGAAACATAAAAAAGCAGAACCTGTCCTTCCTATCCAAACTTTCATAGGACACTAAACGTACGGGGGATATAAACTTTAAGACAGGAACGACCACGCTTGACGTGGACATTTAAAAAAACAGGAACGCCCA
>ONPH01000095.1 GCA_900319655.1 uncultured Eubacteriales bacterium | reverse complement strand
GTCGGCCATCAGAGCTACACTCATAAGCTCCTGACAGGCAGATTTTCAAAGTTTGCTACGCTCAGGCAGAAGGACGGAATTTCAGGCTTTCCGAAAAGAGCCGAGAGCATTTACGACGACTTCAACACCGGCCACAGCAGCACCTCAATCTCCGCGGCGTTCGGTATTGCCAATGCAAAGCTGCTCACAGGCGACCAAAGCCATACCATCGCGGTAATCGGAGACGGCTCGTTTACGGGCGGCTTGGCTTTTGAGGCGATGAACAACGCCGGACGTTTTAACAAGAACTTTATCGTGGTTCTCAATGACAACAAAATGTCGATTTCAAAGAACGTCGGCGCAATCCCCAGATACCTCACGACCGTGCGTATTCAGCCTTGGTATATCCGCGTTAAGCGGGGAACGGAGAAAATCCTCACCAAAATACCGGTTATCGGCTGGGGAATAAAGGGCGTGCTCAGGCGCAGTAAATCAAAAATTAAAAACCTTGTTTATAAAAATACTCTGTTCGACTGCTTCGGATTTACATATCTCGGCCCGATTGACGGCCACAACGTAGAGGAGCTTGAAAACGCCTTTACCGCTGCCAAAAAGTCAAGAACTCCTGTGCTCGTTCACGTGGTTACAAAAAAGGGCAAGGGCTATCAGCCTGCCGAGGATAACCCCGGCGAATTCCACGGTATCGGTCAGTTTGACATTGACTCGGGCGAGCCGATTTCGAGTCACAAGGGCTTTTCCGCCGAATTCGGCAAGACTATGTGCGAGTTCGCACATAACGATGAAAAGCTGTGCGTAATCACGGCGGCGATGACAGGCGGCACAGGTCTTAACGAATTCTCCAAGCAGTACAAGAACAGATTTTTTGACGTCGGAATTGCCGAGGAGCACGCCGTTACCTTCGGCTGCGGACTCGCTTCAAAGGGAATGAGGCCTGTTTTTGCGGTGTACTCAACGTTTTTGCAGCGAGCCTACGACCAGCTTATTCATGATGCGGCATTGGGAGATTTGCACCTCGTCCTCGCGGTTGACCGCGCCGGAATCGTAGGCGCCGACGGCGAAACCCACCAGGGTGTGTTCGACGTCTCAATGCTTAATTCAATTCCGAATACCACGGTTTTCTCTCCGACATACTTTGACGGACTAAGGATGTCGATGTATGAAGCTCTGTATAATCAGGAAGGTCTCGCGGTTGTGCGCTATCCGCGCGGAGGCGAGCTGTATAAGCCCGAGGGATTTGGAGAGGAAAGCACCGATTATAATATTTACGGCGATATAAACGCCGATTACCTCATCGTCACCTACGGCAGAATGTTCTCATACGCCGCAAAGGCGCGCGAGCTGTTGAAGGAGCAGGGAGTTAACGTCTGCCTGCTAAAGCTCTGCAAAATCAAACCTGTCAGCCACGAGGCGGTTTTCTTCGCGACCCGCTTCAAAGAGGTCTGGTTCTTTGACCGTTGAGTACGCAAAGGGCTTTAAGAGCGTTTGGTTCTTTGAGGAGGGCATCAAAAACGGCGGAATTGCCCGCACCTTCTCCGACAAGCTAACCCACGTGGGCTTTACAGGCAATTATCACCTAAAGGCGATTCACGACAAGTTTGTAAAGCAGATGTCGGTTAACGAGGCGCTTAAAATGCTTAAGCTCGACAGCGAGGGTATGACAGAGGTAGTAATTAAGGACTTGGCTAATGAAAAAAAGACTTGATGTTTTGGTATATGAAAAGGGCTTTGCCGAAAGCAGAGAAAAGGCAAAGGCCGTTATAATGGCAGGTCAGGTGTATGTCGATAATCAAAAGGCGGACAAGTGCGGTACTTCGTATGATGAAAATGTAAGTATCGAGGTTCGCGGCGCGACGCTTAAATACGTCAGCCGCGGCGGCTTGAAGCTCGAAAAGGCAATCGACAATTTCGACCTCGATCTGAAGGATAAAACTACGATGGATATCGGCGCTTCAACGGGCGGTTTTACCGACTGTATGCTCCAAAACGGAGCAAAAAAGGTCTACTCAATTGACGTAGGCTACGGTCAGCTCGCGTGGAAGCTTCGAACCGACGACCGCGTTGTCAACCTCGAACGCACCAATATGCGCAAGGTTACTCGCGAGCAGGTTCCCGATGATATCGACTTTTTCTCGGTAGACGTTTCGTTTATCTCACTCAGGCTGATTTTGCCTGTAGCTCGTCAGCTTATGGCGGAAAACGCCGAGGCGGTCTGCCTGATTAAACCCCAGTTTGAGGCAGGCAGGGAAAAGGTCGGTAAGAAAGGCGTTGTGCGCGATCCTGCCGTACACGCCGAGGTGGTTCAGGGCATTTACGACTTTGTTCTGCAAAACGGCTTTGATGTGCTCAACCTCGACTTTTCACCGATAAAAGGCCCCGAGGGCAACATTGAGTACCTTATCCACCTCAGAAAATCCGACGATCCCAAATCTTATACAACCGTAACTCCCGAGGAGCTTGTTAAGCGCTCTCACGAACAACTCGACAAATAGGTATTTGCTATGAAAATCGCGATTATTGTTAACCTTTCAAAACCAAAGGCGGTCGCCTGCGCCGAATCTATCTGCAATTTGCTGTATGATAACGGCGCGCGGCTCTGCGCGTTGAAGGAATGCGAGGATTATCTTGAATTTGAGCACGTTGAGTTTTTTGATAATATCGACGCACTTTTCGGCTGCTGCGATATCGCCGTAACCGTCGGCGGAGACGGAACAATAATTCACGCCGCCAAGCACGCCGCCTGCGCTGACAAGCCGCTTATCGGCGTAAATGTAGGCAGGCTCGGCTTTGCCGCAGATTTGGAGGTTGAGGATATCGGGGCGTTAAAACGGCTTTTGAGCGGAGATTACGTCACCGAAAACCGCATTTTACTCGATATCGAGGTTCAGAGCAAGGGACCGTCAAAGCATTACCTCGCGGTTAATGACGCGGTAGTTGCTCACGGTCAGCTCTCAAAAATTGTCGATTTATCGCTCTGTCTGAACGGCGAGGAAATCTCAAAATACCGCGCCGACGGCATACTTTTCTCAACGCCGACAGGCTCAACCGCGTACTCGCTTTCGGCAGGCGGCCCGATAATCTCTCCGCAGATGGACTGCATTTTGATGACACCGGTATGTCCGCACTCGCTGTTTTCGCGTTCAGTGCTCTTTGACGGCGAGTCAACGCTCTCTGTATCCGCAAAAATCCCTGAGGGCTGCAGCTGCCTTTTGACCGTCGATGGCGAGGTTAACATCAACATTGCCGAGGGTGACAGGGTAATCGTCAGAAAATCGGGTCGCAGCCTAAAGCTAATCTCGATAAACAAGCTCAATTTTTACCGCAAGCTCAACCAAAAGCTCAGAGAAAGGGAAATATAATGAAAAGCAGCAGACATTCAAAAATTCTCGAAATCATCAGCGAGCACCCAATCGAAACGCAGGACGAGCTTTTGTCGCGCCTTAAAACCGAGGGCTACAAGGTAACTCAGGCTACAATCTCGCGCGATATCAAGGATTTAAGGCTTGTAAAAACCCTCGGAAGCGACGGAAAATACCGCTACACCGAGGCTCAGGCGAGTTCATCCGAAATCCGCTCAAACTTCGACCAGCTCTTTTTGTCGTCGGTAGTTTCAATGGATTTGGCGCAGAACATTGTGGTAATAAAAACCCTAAGCGGTATGGCTAACGCCGTTTGCGCGGCTCTCGATTCCACAGGAAACAGCGCGATTGTCGGCACAATAGCCGGCGACGACACTATCTTTGTGGCATGCCGCACGGACGAACACGCGCGTTCGCTTGTATCAACGCTAAAGCAGCTCAGATTAAGTAAGGACAGATAAAATGATTTCAACCTTATACATTGAGAACATTGCAGTAATTGAAAAATGCTCAATCGACTTTAACACCGGGCTTAACGTCCTCACGGGCGAGACCGGCGCCGGTAAAAGTATAATTATAGACGCGATTAACGCGATTATGGGGCAGCGCACCTCAAAGGATATTATCCGCACAGGCGCGTCATCGGCGTTTGTCAGCGCGTCGTTTGACGAAATTAACGATGTTATTAAGCAAAAGCTCCAAGACTTAGGCTTTGACGACGAGGACGGAACGCTGATTTTACAGCGTACACTAAACGCCTCGGGCAAAAACACCTGCAAAATCAACGGCAAGCCCGCAACGCTTTCAATGCTCCGCGAGCTTTCCGTTAACCTGATTAACATTCACGGTCAGCACGAGAGCTACGAGCTTTTTTCGCCCGAAACACACATTGATTACATCGACAGCTACGGCGGCTGCGCGCCGCTTTTAGAGGATTATAAAGAAAAATTCTCACAATATAAAATTCTTCAAAAGAAATTAGATGAAGCGAATTCCGACGAAAGCGAACGCCTTCGCGAGATTGATTTGCTCTCCTTCCAGACAACCGAGCTTTACGACGCTGATATTCAGCAAGGCGAGGAGGAACAGCTTGATTCCGAGCGCGGCGCGCTTATGAATTTTGAAAAGATTTTCTCCCTGCTTAACAAGGCAAAATCCGCGCTCTCGGGCGAGGAATCGGGCGGACTTGAAGCCGTCGATATCGCTTCATCCGCGCTGAGAACCGCCTCAAACTTCAATCCCGATTACGAGGAAATCAGCGCGAATCTCACTGATATTTACTATAATTTGCAGGACGTTTCCGAGTCGGTATCCGATATGATTGACAGTCTCGAGAGCGACCCTGCGCGGCTTGAGGAAATTGAGGAGCGCCTTGATTTAATCAACCGCCTTTGCAGAAAGTACAACTGCACAAGCGACGAGCTGCCGGGTCTCGCGGACGAAATGCAGGCAAGGCTTGACGAGCTTGTAAATTACGATAAAAACCGCGACGAGCTGATTGCCGCCTGCGCAAACGCCAAAAGCCTTGCACTTGAAGCGGCTGAAAAGCTCAGCAAAACGAGAAAATCCGCCGCGGCAGACTTTGCGGAAAAGGTCAGGGACGAAATGCGTTTTCTGAATATGCCGAACGTCGAGCTTGTTCCGGTGTTTGAAACGGTCGAATTATTCCCGAAGGGTATCGACAAGGCGGAGCTTTTAATCTCCGCAAATCCCGGCGAAAAACCACGTCCCGTCGCAAAAATCGCCTCGGGCGGTGAGCTGTCGCGAATGATGCTCGCGATTAAGACCGTCCTCGCTTCAACCGACACCGTTGACACCCTGATTTTTGACGAGGTTGACACGGGAATTTCAGGCTCAGCGGCAGAAAAGGTCGGCTTAAAGCTTAAGGAAGTTTCAAACTCACGTCAGGTGCTCTGCGTAACCCACCAGGCGCAGATTGCGGCTCTGGCGGATTCGCACTACCTCATAGAAAAGCAGTTTGAAAACGACAGAACCTTCACCGAGGTTTCACTTCTCGACCACGAAGGCAGAGTAAACGAACTCGCGCGAATTATCGGCGGAGTTAACATCACTCAGGCGGCACTGAGCCACGCTGAGGAAATGATAAATAATTCTAAATATGAAATATAGCAACAGAAAGGACGCGACATAATGAAGCTTTGGAACATTGCCGGTCTGAACCGCGCCGAAGCAGGCGCAATACAAAGTGAATACGGATTGCCGGCAATTATCGCTATGTTGCTCCAGACAAGAAATATAAAATCGGCTGAGGAAATTGACGATTTTCTTAATAACGAAAGCTTCATATCCTCTCCGTTTGAGATTAAGGATATGGACAAGGCGGCTAAGCGCGTTCAGCAGGCGATAGACAGCGGCGAGCTAATCTGCGTTTACGGCGACTACGACGCCGACGGCGTAACCTCGACCGCTTTACTATATTCATACCTCGAAACTGTCGGCGCAAACGTGATTTATTACATACCCTCGCGCGAAAACGAGGGCTACGGAATGAACACCGGCGCGGTTGATACGCTTGCCGAAAAGGGCGTTAATCTTATTGTCACGGTTGATAACGGAATTGCCGCGGCTAAGGAGATTGACCACGCAAGAACGCTTGGTATCGACACCGTGGTAACCGACCACCATATGCCTCTCGATGAGCTACCTAACGCCTGCGCGGTTGTAGACTTGCACCGCACTGACTGCCCGAGCAAATTTAAGCAGCTTTCGGGCGTAGGCGTGGCGTTCAAGCTCATAATGGCTCTTGAGGGCGAGTTTTGCGATACCGATATGCTACTCGATAATTACGCCGACCTGCTCGCTCTCGGCACAATCGGCGACATCGTAGAGCTCAGGGTAGAGAACCGCGTTTTTGTAAAGCGCGGACTTCAAAGTATGCAGAACTCCGACCGTCCGGGAATTGCCGCGTTGATTGAAAATTCAGGCCTTAGCGGAAAACCGCTAACCGCAGGCAAGGTGTCGTTCACCTTAGTGCCGAGAATTAACGCCGTCGGAAGGCTGGGGCTTTCGGGCAAATCGGTGGAGCTTCTGCTCACCGATGACTTCGGGGAGGCTCGCGCTATCGCTCAGGCAATGGGCGACGACAACGCCGAAAGACGGCAGATAGAAACCGAGATATTGCAGAAAATCGACATCGAGATACAGCAAAACCCCTCGCTCGTGCTCGATAAAGTCATTGTTATCGACGGCG
>ONPH01000123.1 GCA_900319655.1 uncultured Eubacteriales bacterium | reverse complement strand
ATTCCCTTGTCCAGCCAAAATTTGCGGCACTTCTTAATTATTACATTGTAAATATTCTTTTAATTATTTCTCTGTCCTCTTGACGGGGTGCGGTTCAAACAGCCCTTTGATGTTTATTAAGCTATAATTACTTAAGCTCAACCTCTGCGCCTGCAGCTTCGAGCTTCTCCTTGATAGCGTCAGCGTCTTCCTTAGAAGCCTGCTCCTTAACGGTCTTGGGAGCGCCGTCAACGAGAGCCTTAGCTTCCTTAAGGCCGAGACCTGTGATCTCACGAACAGCCTTGATAACGTTGATCTTGCTTGAGCCTGCGCTCTTAAGGATTACGTCAAACTCTGTCTGCTCTGCAGCAGCAGCGCCTGCGTCTGCGGCAGGACCTGCAACAGCTACAGCAGCGGCAGCTGATACGCCAAACTCATCCTCTACAGCGTGAACAAGCTCTGAAAGCTCGAGAACTGTGAGGCCTTTTAATTCTTCAATAATAGCAGTAATTTTCTCTGATGCCATTGTAATTTACCTCCAATATAAATAAGTTGATTTTGAAATTAATTTGCAGATTACTCTGCGGCAGGAGCTTCCTCAGCGGGAGCCTCTGCAGGTGCTTCTGCGGGAGCTTCAGCAGCTTCCTCGGCAGGACAATAGCCTGTACAGCTCTTGCGAAAGATGCGATAGGAGCCTGGAATGCACCGAGTACGTTTGCGAGAAGAACCTCTCTGGTGGGCAGCTTTGACAGGGATGTGATAGTATCCATATCAATTACAGCGCCGTCAAGATAACCTGACTTAACCTTGAAGTTGTCGTGATCCTTAGCGTAACCGCAGAGGATTCTCGCTGCGGCAGCATATTCGCTGTCGCTTGTGGCAAGTGCCGTTGTGCCCTCTAAAACGGGCTTAAGATCTTCAAGACCTGCTTCATCACACGCACGTGAGAGAAGTGTGTTCTTAACTACGGTGTACTTAACGTCGTTTTCACGAAGCTCTTTTCTGAGCTTTGTGTCGTCCTCGGTGTTGATACCCTCGTAGCTTACAACAAGACCTGTAACAGAGTTCTTAAGTCTTTCGGTGAGCTCGGCAACAATAGCCTTTTTTTGCTCTAAAACACTTTGACTTGGCAAAAATTTCACCTCCGATAGTTTTATATCGCAGTTCGCGCCGAACGGCGCAGCCAAAAGTTACAGCTTACAATATAAAGTAAAACTGTCCGAGACATACCTCGGACAGTGACAATTACATAAATGTAAATGCAACTTCCTCGGCAGGCGGATAAATCCTTACGCTTTCGCACCTACTGTCTTTAGAACTGCAAGTATTTATCTGACTTAAAGTCAGGATAAATTAGATTATGCGCCGAACTTAGTCGGGTTCATTCTTACGCTCGGGCCCATTGTTGAAGTAACGGCAACTGAGCGAATGTACTGGCCCTTTGCAGCAGCAGGCTTAGCCTTAACGATAGCGTCCATAAGAGTACCGAGGTTCTCAGCGAGCTTCTCTGTACCGAACGATACCTTGCCGATGGGGCAGTGAATGATGTTTGTTTTGTCAAGACGGTACTCAATCTTACCTGCCTTAGCCTCTTTGATAGCTCTGGCAATGTCGGGAGTTACTGTACCTGCCTTGGGGTTAGGCATAAGACCACGGGGACCGAGGATTCTACCGAGACGGCCTACAAGTCCCATGCAGTCGGGTGTTGTAACGAGCACGTCGAAGTCCATCCAGTTTTCCTGCTGGATCTTCTGTGTCATATCCTCAGCACCTACATAGTCAGCGCCTGCTTCCTTGGCAAGCTCCTCGTTAGCGCCCTTGCAGATTGCAAGAACTCTTACGTTTTTACCTGTACCGTTGGGAAGAACAACCGCGCCTCTAACCTGCTGGTCAGCGTGACGGCTGTCTACGCCGAGCTTTACGTGAAGCTCAACGGTTTCGTCAAACTTGGCGGTAGCTGTCTTAATAACAGTGTCAAGCGCCTCGTCTGTCTCATATAATTTGGTTTTGTCAACGAGCTTAGCAGCGTCAACATATTTCTTACCGTGTTTCATCAATTTTCCTCCATTGTTAGGTGGTCAAGCGGAAAAATCCTCCCACCCGGATTAATTAGTCAACTACTGTAATACCCATGCTTCTTGCAGTACCTGCAATCATGCTGATTGCGGCGTCAAGAGAGCCTGCGTTAAGGTCGGGCATTTTCTGCTCGGCAATCTTTGTGAGCTGCTCTTTGGTAATCTTGGCAACCTTAGTCTTGTTAGGTACGCCCGAACCGCTGTTGATGCCGCATGCCTTCTTAAGAAGAACCGCAGCAGGCGGAGTCTTTGTGATAAATGTGAACGAACGGTCTGCATATACTGTAATTACAACAGGAATGATAAGACCTCTGTCGTTCTTTGTACGCTCATTAAAATCCTTTGTGAACGCAACAATGTTTACGCCGTGCTGACCAAGTGCCGGTCCAACAGGCGGAGCCGGAGTAGCCTGTCCGGCAGGAATCTGCAGCTTAATTAAGCCTACAACCTTTTGAGCCATTGTGTTTGCACCTCCAAAATTCGTGGTAAATTGCGGAACGCCACTGTGTAGGGTCCCTCCCACAGGGAACGTAACGTTCCCAATAAAAAAGCCGAAATGGCGATTTTACCGTAAAATTAATTAGTCTTCCAAAGCTTCTGCCTGGCTTAGCTCAAGCTCGACAGGAGTTTCGCGTCCGAACATAGAAACAACTACGCGGACATAGTTTTTGTCGGTATCAAGCTCTTCTACAACACCGACGAAGTCCTCAAGCGGACCGTCAATAATTCTTACCGAATCACCAACGGCATAAGAAACCTTGACAACTTTTTGCTCAACGCCCATTCTGTAAACCTCGGCGTCTGTGAGCGGAACGGGCTTTGATCCCGGGCCGACAAATCCGGTGCAGCCGCGAATATTGCGCACGACATACCAGGTCTCGTCGGTATAGACCATCTTTACAAAAACATAGCCGGGATAGATTTTATGCTCGACCTCTTTGGTTTTTTCCCCAACGGTCTCGGTGACGATTTCGGTGGGAACCTTGACGTCGATAATCATATCCTTAAGATTGCGGTTCTCCGCCGTAGTCAGCAAATCGGTCGCAACCTTGTTTTCGTAACCCGAATAAGTATGAATTACATACCATTTTGCTTCATAATCAGCCATTATAACTCTCTTCCTTTCGTAAGATTAGCGATAAAAGCGATTACGTAGCAGAACCTGTACCCATAATCAAGCCGAGTATAGCATACAGACCTGAATCAAGGCCGAAAATGAACAAGCCCATAACAACAAGAACGGCGATAACGATACCGAAGTTCTTTGTAGTCTGTGCAGGCGTAGGCCATGTAATCTTCTTGATTTCACCCTTACAGGAAGAAAGGTACTTAAGCAGCCTTCTGAAAACATTAGGCTTTTTGTTCTTAGCGGCTTTTTTAGAATCTACCTTTTTAGAGGCAGTCTTCTTAATTTCAGCCTTTTTGTCAGCCATAATGTACCTCCTTATTTAGTTTCCTTGTGAAGAGTGTGTTTTCTACAGAAGCGGCAGTACTTGTTCATCTGGAGTCTGTCGGGACTGTTCTTCTTGTTCTTCATTGTGTTGTAGTTACGCTGTTTGCACTCTGTGCAGGCCAATGTGATTTTAACTCTCATAACGGCACCTCCCGGTTATTCGGAATATTTTTAGCCTCCCTCAACAGGGCACAAAAATAAAGCCCCTTTTAGAGGTGATAACATTTTAACACAGGATTTGCATTTAGTCAAGGGATTTTTAGTAAAAAATTTGCTTTTACTTTACTGTTTATCCATGTTGTGGCACATCCGCAACCCTGCCCACAACATATTGATTTTACTCCAAATTACAAAAGCCTCCTGCCGCATGTAAACGCGGCAGAAAGCCTTATGTTTTTACTTACTCTGGTTGAGCAGAGTGCTGCCGATTGATTTTCTCGGCTTTTTGGGAACTTCGGGCTTAACCTCTTTTCCCTTGTACTTTCTGGCAGCCTTGGCAGCCTTTTCGAGGTCGTCGTTAAAGAACTCCGAAACCTTATAAAACTCCTCGTCCTCGAGCGAGTTGAGAATTACAATCGTGATAACCGCGCGTGTGTCGCGGTCGCCGTTGCCGTACTGAACGTTGAATACATTTGCGAACTTCTCGGTCTCCTTATTATTTGCACGCTTGATGTAATCAGCTACCCTCGGGGCGATGTGCTCCTTTGCAAACGTTGCTCCGCGGAAGGGATAGTAGCAGTCCTCCTCGTTCTTAATCTCGTCCTTGAGCTCGGGGAAGTACGTTACAAAACGCTTTGCCAAAAACTTCGGGTCTGCCGAGCCGTCATCCGACTTCTTCTTTTTCTTCTGAACCTGCTTTGCACGCTTAATCGCAACCGTGCCCGAAACGCCCTCGATAAAATCATTTGCGATACTTTCGGCGTCCTTCTGGTCAGCCGTCTGCTCGTCATAAAGCCAGGTGGCGAGAGTTTTCCAGTCGTTATCGGGACCGTCGTCGGTCATAGCAGCCGAACGGAGAACCATCTGCTGCTTATCCAAAATATAAACAACCGAGTAGGCTACGTTTTCGCTCGTAAAGAGAGAAACCAAATCTCCGCCGTCCTCATTAGAAACCTTCTGTTTTGTGTAATTCTGCTTGGCGAGTTCTTCCTCGACCTTCTTTGAGATATATTCAAAAGCCTTTGTATATTCCAATTTGATCTTCCTTTC
>ONPH01000121.1 GCA_900319655.1 uncultured Eubacteriales bacterium | reverse complement strand
TTTCAGCCGACAACCTATCCGACGTGCAGATTAAAAAAGAGCTCGACAAAAAGCTGAAAATGAAGGGCGTAGTGCTCGATGACCGCACCGTGCTGCACGGAATGGACAAGACCGACTCCGCCACATACATACCCGTAAAGCTTGAATTTGACAAGCGGCAGATTTTCAGCAGGCTGAGCGGCAGTGAATTTGACACGGTATTTAAGAAGATTGATATGACCGTAGGGGATATGGGCGACAGGCTCTACGACGGAAAAATTGAGGCTTCACCGCTAAAGGGAGCCTACGACGGCTGCGCCTACTGTCCCTACGACAGCGTTTGCGCCTACCGTCAGAGTGAACCGCGCAACGCCTTAACGGGCTTTGACAAACAGACTCTTATGGAAGAACTTGCAAAAAAAGGCGGTGACAGTAATGCCTAACTGGACAGACAGTCAGCTTGACGCGATAAATTCAACCGAAGGCTCGGTGCTTGTATCTGCGGCGGCAGGCTCGGGCAAAACCACCGTGCTCGTCGAGCGCGTAAAGCGGCTCATCACTCGCGAGGAAAATCCTGTTGACGCCGACAGACTGCTCGTCGTTACCTTTACAAGGGACGCCGCGTCCGAAATGAAGCAGAGAATCAGCCGCGTAATCAGCAAGCTGATTAAGGACGACCCATACAATCCTGCGCTGATTAATCAAAAAAAGCGCTTCGCAAACGCGCATATTTCCACAATTGACAGCTTTTGCGGCGACATTGTAAGGGAGTATTTTCACGCGCTCGGAATTTCCTCTGATTACCGTATAGGCGATAAGGGCGAGCTCGACGTGCTGAGCAAAAAGGCGCTCGATTTGACCTTTGAAAAGTTTTATAATTCAGATACAAACGGCTTTACAGACCTCTTAAACGCCTTTTCATCAGCGAAAAAGAGCGACGCTCCGCTTCGCAAAACCGTGCTTAAAATTTGCGAATTTCTATCCACTCAGCCGTTCCCCGGCGTTTGGCTTGACAATATGCTTAACAGCTACGCCGAGCGCTGTTTTTCCAAATCGCTCTGGGGAAGAATAATTATAAACAGCATTGAGGACGACGTTAATCGCCTTGTCAGCCTTATGGACAGCGCCGAAAGGTCGCTTGAAAACGAGCCCGAGCTCTCTGAAAAGTTCCTTGACGCCGTGCGTGAGGACAAAAGCTGGCTCAAAAAGCTGCTTACGGTTATCGCGAATGATAATTGGGACGAAATGACGGCGTTCCTAAAGGGCTTTTCGCCGCAAAAAAATATCCGCGCACCAAAGGGCTTCACCAACCATCCTGTAAAGCTTTCCGTTGCCAAAAAGCGCGACACCGTAAAAAAAGAGATTGAAAAGCTTGTAAATAATTACAACTACACCGAGGCTCAGGCTGACGAAGAACTCGCTGAAATGCGGCTGTTATTCGCCGTACTTTTCGACATTGTAAGGGAGTACCTCGCGGTTTACAGCAAGCTTAAAAACGATAAAAATATCCTCTCATTCTCCGACGTTGAACAGCTTGCCGTAAAGCTTTTGGCTGAGTATAACGGAGAAAACGGCTTTGTAAAAACCGCCGCGGCAAATGAAATCTCCAAGCGCTTCGACGCGGTAATCGTAGACGAGTATCAGGACGTAAACGAGGTTCAGGAGCTGATTTTCACAAGCGTTTCAAACGGCAACAACCTGTTCACCGTAGGCGACGTAAAGCAGAGCATTTACAGCTTCCGCCAGGCAAGACCGCAGATTTTCATCGCCAGAAAGGATAATTGCGTAAGATACGACAGGGAAAATCCCGAATATCCCGCAGTTATAATTCTTGATAAGAATTTTAGAAGCCGCTCTCAGGTATGCGATACAGTTAATTTTATTTTTTCAAAGCTGATGTCCAAGCGCGCAACGCAGATGGACTACACTACGGACGAGTACCTCTATGTCGGCGCTGATTATGACGAGGGAGAAAACTGCGAGACCGAGATTGCGCTGATTGAAAAATCCGCCTTCTCCGACGATATCTCAAAGGCTGAGCTCGAGGCAACCTACATCGCTCAGCAGATACATAAACTAAAGGCGGACGGCTACACCGTGACAGGCAAGGACGGCGTAAAGCGCTCTGTTACCTACGGCGACTTTGCGGTAATTTTGAGGAACACAAGCTCGGGCGGAGCGTTCAGCTCGAACGATGAAGGCAAGCGCAAGGGCGCTGTCGAGTTTGTAAAGCACCTGACCGCAAAGGGAGTTCCTGCCTATTGCGAGGACACCGAAAACTTCTTCGATTCCACCGAGATTAAATTGTTGCTCAATCTCCTGCGAGTGGTTGACAATCCGTCGCTCGACATTCCTTTGCTATCGGTAATTTGCAGTCCTGTCTACGGCTTCACACCCGACGAGCTTGCCGAAATCAGGGCGAAAAACCCCTACGTCAGCCTGTATTCATCGCTCTGTCAAAACAGGGAAGGTAATGACAAAATCGACGGCTTTTTAACCGAGCTAGGTAAATTAAGACAGCTGTCAAGCGTCTGCACTGTCGACGAGTTAATCGGCAGACTGCTCGACACCACCGCCTTAGGCGCGATAACCTCGGCGGTAAAGGGAGTGCAAACGGCGCAGAAGAACATCAACCTTCTCCGCGTGTACGCGCGTGATTTTGAAAAACACGGCTACAAATCGCTGTCCGATTTTATCGCCTTTATCGACAAGATGATTGAGACCGACAGCACCTTAAACGCCGCTTCAAATGCTGATTCTTCAACCGTGAACGGCGTGCGTGTTCTCAGTATACATAAGTCAAAGGGACTTGAATATCCCGTCTGCTTTATCGCGGACACCGCCCATCAGTTCAACCGCAACGAGTTCAGCGACGACGTGCTCCTTGACTGCCGCGCAGGGCTCGGAGTAAAGCGTAAAAACGGAGTTTTGCGCTACAATACACTGCCGAGAACAGCGGTTAGGCTCGAGCTCGAGCGCAACCAAATTGCCGAGGAAATGCGCCTGTTCTACGTTGCCCTGACGAGGGCGAGGGAAAAGCTATATATAATCGGCACGGTTGACGGCGCCGAAAAATTCAAGGACAGCGTTTATTCAAAGCTCAGCGGCAACGCGGTAGAGCCTTATTCGGTGTCGTCGTGTAAGTCGATGTTTGAGTGGACTATGCTCTCGGCACTGCTCAATCCGTCTGTAAGAAAGCAGGTTTTGCCCCACGCCGAAGCCGTAACGGCTGAAAATTACCCGGAGTGGCGCTATACCGAGATAAAGTCCTTTGACGACATTATCAACCCCGAGGGCGTGGTTGCTGAGATTACAGAAAGCGTAATGCAAACGGACATTTCCGAAAAAATCAATTACGCCGAAATTCTCAGGAAAAACCTCGAATTCAAGTACCCCAACGCGGAGATTATGGAGCTTCCGCAAAAGGTGACCGCCTCGCAAATTGCCCACAGCCAAAACGACGAATACTTTGAAAAGGTACTCAGAAAGCCGTCGTTTATAATGGACAAGGCGCAGTCGGTTGACATTGGCACGGCTCACCACCGCTTTTTGCAGTACTGCGACTTTGCCGCCGCGAAAAATGATATCTCGGCAGAGCTTGACCGCCTTGTAAAATCAGGCAGGCTCAGCGACGAGCAGGCGGAGAGCGTTGACCTTAAAAAGCTTGAAGAAATGCTCAGCGGAAGGCTCTTTGAGCGTGTTATGAACTCCCCGAAGGTATACCGCGAGGAACGCTTCACCGCAAAAATCCATCCCTCGCTGCTCGACGAAAAGTATAAGGATGTCGACCAAGACACCGGCATTATTATGCAGGGCGCGGTTGACCTCGCGTTTGTCGAGGACGGCAAGCTTGTGATTGCGGACTACAAAACCGACCGCGTTCGAGACATCGAAAAGCTCAGAACGTTGTACAAAAAACAGCTTGAGCTCTACAGCGAGGCGCTCTCAAAGTCGCTCGAAACCGAGGTTAAGGAGCTTATAATCTACTCAATCCACCTGGGAGATTACATAACGCTTTAATCCAAAACCTGCAATTGCATACAATTGTATACAAAAGCAGGGAAGATAAAGATAAATAAGAAGATAAAGATAAATAAGAAGATAAAGATAAATAAGAAGATAAAGATAAAGAG
>ONPH01000117.1 GCA_900319655.1 uncultured Eubacteriales bacterium | reverse complement strand
AACTGGCCCAAAACTCTTTCAAGTTTTGAGCCAGCCCCAATTAGTTGCGACTGCGCCTGTAAGCCGGGTTCTGTCGTGAACAGCCATCTATCTTGGCAGAGGGTTGCCCCTGCTGCTCGATGCCACCTCCTAAGAACTCGCCGAGCAAGCGAATAATGTTCTACCACGGTGTTGCTTCAAATAGGGTTTACACGGCAGGCTTGTCTCCAAGCCTCCGGTGAGCTCTTACCTCACCTTTCCATCCTTACCGAATTAAATTCGGCGGTAATTTTCTGTTGCACTATCCCTGGGGTCGCCCCCGGCGGCCGTTAGCCGTTATTTTTGCTCTGTGAAGCCCGGACTTTCCTCGCACAGGTTTTTTCAAACTCTGCCCGCGGCTGTTCAGCGCACTCGCGTTATTATAATAAATCATTTTACGTAAGTTGTCAAATACTTGATTATAAAACATTTTTGAGGTATAATATATAAGATTTTACGAAAGGAGTAATTTTATGGATATAAGACAGGAATCGCTTAAAAAGCACTACGAGTGGAACGGAAAGATTGAGGTTGTATCTACCGTTCCGATTAATTCATCCGAGGATTTGGCTCTTGCCTACACCCCCGGCGTTGCAGAGCCTTGCCTTGAAATTCAGAAGGACTATAACAAATCCTACGAGCTTACACGCAGAAACAACCTTGTTGCGGTTATCACCGATGGTACGGCTGTTTTGGGCTTAGGAGATATCGGTCCTGAGGCAGGTATGCCTGTTATGGAGGGTAAATGCGCGCTGTTTAAGGCGTTCGGTGACGTTGACGCCTTCCCTATTTGCGTAAGAAGCAAGAGCGTTGACGAGATTGTAAACACAGTTTATATGATTAGCGGCTCGTTCGGCGGAATTAACCTCGAGGACATTTCCGCTCCGAGGTGCTTTGAAATCGAAAAGAGACTTAAGGAAATTTGCGATATTCCGATTTTCCACGACGACCAGCACGGCACGGCGGTTATTGTTGCCGCCGGTCTGCTTAACGCGCTTAAGATTGTCGGCAAGAAGATTGAGGATATAAAGGTAGTTATGAATGGCGCAGGCGCGGCAGGTATCGCGATTGCGAAGCACCTTATGAATATGGGCGTTAAGGACGTTACAATGTGCGACAGCAAGGGTATTATCTGCAAGGGCGACGAAAGACTTAACCCTGTTAAGCAGGAGATGGCAGAGATCACTAACCTCAGCCACAAGACAGGCTCGCTTGCCGACGCAATGGTTGGCGCTGACGTATTCCTCGGTATTTCCGCCGCAGGCTGTGTTACTCAGGATATGGTCAAGACTATGGCTAAAGATCCGATTATCTTCGCTATGGCTAACCCCACTCCCGAGATTATGCCCGACCTTGCAAAGGAAGCCGGTGCGGCTGTTGTGGGCACAGGAAGAAGTGATTTTCCGAACCAGATTAACAACGTGCTCGCTTTCCCCGGAATTTTCAGAGGTGCGCTTGACTGCAGAGCAAGCGATATTAACGAAGAGATGAAGATTGCCGCTTCATACGCGCTCGCGTCTATCGTTGACGACGACAAGCTCAGCGCAGACTACATTCTCCCCCACGCCTTTGACCCGAGAGTAGGCAAGGCTGTTGCGGAAGCTGTAAAACAAGCGGCTGTTGAAAGCGGCGTTGCGAGAATTTAAACCTTTTCATATAAATACATTAAGAGCTGACGTTCATTCGTCAGCTCTATTTTTGTAATTATTTACAGCTTTAATGAGGGTCTGCTTGTCGTTTTCAAGCTCATTATTAAGCACTTTTTCGAATAAATAATTTAATATTCCGCCGATTTCTCTGCCGTCTGTAATGCCGTTCTCGATTAAATCCTTACCGTTAACGGAAAGCTGCTTAAGGCTGAAACACTCATTATCCCTGATTATTTCTTCAAGATGAGCTTTGGCTGTATTAAGGTCAGTAAGCTTTTGCTCTCTGTTATAATCGGACTGTGACATCGTATCGGCGTACTGGATTTTGAAAAGCCTTTCTATATTCTCTTTGCCTAGCTTACCGAGAACACGCTTTACGGTCTTTTTGTTTCCGCTGAAACGCACATCGTGATATATTATCAGCTTAAGGCAGTCGGAGATAAAAGCGTTTGAAAACCTTAACCTTTTTAATATCACGTCAGCCATCTCTGCGCTTATCTTCGGGTGTCCCTTAAAATGACATCTGCCGTTAATATCAGTCGTACAAGCCTGCGGCTTGCCGATATCGTGCAACAGCATAGACATCCTCAAAAGCGGTTCGGGCTCGAGTACGCCAACCGAGTGAGCTATATGTCTGTAAACGTCATAGCAGTGGTGAGGTGTGTGCTGCTCAAAGTCAAAGCATGGTGTTATCTCGGGAATAATCTCGGCAATAACATCGCGGTAATCGTTTAGGATTTTTTCGGCTGATTTACCGCAGAGTATGCCGATTAATTCTTCCCTAATACGCTCATTGGCGACGTTGTGAAGCAGGCTTTTACAGTCGTGAATTGCCTTTGCGGTGTTTGCTTCAATCTCAAAATCAAAGCGTGAAGCAAAGCGCAGTCCGCGTAAAATACGCAGAGAATCCTCGTTAAAACGGTCAGTTGGATTTCCTACGCATTTTATCAGCTTATTTGCGATATCTTCCCTGCCGCCAAACGGATCGACAAAACCGTCCTTTTCGTTATAAGCCATAGCGTTTACCGTAAAATCACGGCGCGATAAATCGTCGTTGATATTTGAAGTAAACTCAACGCTCTGCGGATGGCGGTTGTCCTCATACTCGCCGTCAACGCGGTAAGTCGTAATCTCGTAAATTCCGCCGTGCATAACAACGCCGATTGTGCCGTGCTTTTTGCCTACATCAATAGTCTTATAGTCGCAAAAGCAAGCTTGAGTTTGGTCAGGCTTTGCGCTTGTGCAGATATCCCAGTCGTGCGGAGTGTTGCCCATAATGCAGTCGCGTACACATCCGCCTACGATAAACGCTTCAAAACCGCTGTTATTTAGTTTTTGTATTATTGTGTTGACTTCTTTTGGAGTGTTAATAATCATTAGGATTTGTTTTTGTTTTCTTCTATTAATTTTGAAGCAATATTATACAGAATATTAAATACAATAATTGTTCCTGCCGCCAAAACCGCAAGCAGAATAATAGCGTTTGTGCTCAGCATTGTCAATGAGAACAGCCAGCCGAAGAAGGTAAACGCAATTGTGATGCCCGCGATACTTACAAACAGCATTGCGCCTCTTAATGCGTTAAGCGGAAGTGACAGTCTGATAACGAGCAAAAGGCAGGTTAACGCCGTTACATAAACCGAAATTGTCGAGAACTGGGCAAATTCAATTCCGAGGTTTTTGCAGAATATTTCGGCAATAATAATATTAAGCGCAACGCATAATGCCGCAGGCAGTGCGCGTGCAATAATATTAAATGTAAAGTTGCCCTTAACGATGTTTTTGTTCGGCTGAAGCGCGAGTACAAATGACGGTAAACCGATAGTAAGACCGCCGATAAGGGTAAGCTGAATAGGCTCAAAAGGATACTGCATTGTCGCGAAAATGAAGAATATCGAGAGCAGGATTGAATAGACTGTCTTTACGAGGTAGAGCGACGAGCTTCGTTCTAAGTTATTGATGGAACGTCTTCCCTCTGCGACAACTCTCGGCATTGCGGCAAAGTCGTTGTCGGTAAGTACAAGCTGAGAAACGTTGCGTGCCGCCTCGCTTCCCGAAGCCATGGCAACGGAACAGTCAGCCTCTTTAAGGGCGAGTACGTCATTTACGCCGTCGCCTGTCATAGCTACCTTATGGCCTTTTGCTTTAAGAGCCAAGACGAGCTTTTTTTTCTGAACAGGCGTAACTCTGCCGAATACGTTGCAGGTTTTCGCTACCTTTTCAAGCTCTTCATTGGTCTTGACCTCGGTCATATTAACAGCGCGTTCAGCGCCTTCGATTCCGCAGTCCTTAGCGATGTTCTTAACGGTCTTAATGCTGTCGCCGGAGATAACCTTAAGCGTTACTCCCTGCTCCTTAAAATAGTTTACGGTGTCCTGAACGTTATCTCTGAGCTTGTCCTTGATAAGAACAAGCGCCATCGGCTTTAAGTCGTCGGGTAATTTGCCGTTTTGGATTTCATTATTCGAAACAGCAAGAGCTAAGATACGCACGGTATCATTAATTTCGTTAATCTTATCAAATACTTCTTTATACTTTTCCTTATCCTTAAATACAAACTCGGAAGCGCCG
>ONPH01000116.1:1748-6038 GCA_900319655.1 uncultured Eubacteriales bacterium | reverse complement strand
CGGCAACCACCGCGGCGGCTATAATCAAAGCGATAAAAGGCATAATTCCTCCGAAAGATAAATCGGCGCAACCAAAATCGCACCGATTTATTAATTATAATTATACTATTTAAGGTTTTCACAGCAGCGGCTGCAAAGCGTAGGATGTTCGCTGTTCTGTCCGACCGTCTTGCTGATAGCCCAGCAGCGCTCGCACTTCTCGCCCTCAGCCTTTTCAACGCTGATTTCAAGCTCTCCGCCGTTGTCCTTAACCTCGAGCTCCGAAACGATAAACGCATCCTTAAGCTCTGACTCAGCCTTCTTGAGGAAGTCAAGCTTAGCGTTACCTGCCGAAAGAGTAACCTTACTTTCGAGCGAGCCCTTGATTGTCTTTTCCTTAACAAGGGGCTCAATCGACTTTTTAACGTCGTCTCTGAGGTTGTGAATTTCATCCCAGAAGTTCATAAACTCCTCGTCATAAGCGATATCAACCTTTTCGGGCATATCGTTATAAATGACATGAGATTTAACGTCGCTCTCGCGGTGAGGCATATATTTCCAGATTTCATCTGAAGTATAAGCCAAAATCGGGGTTAACATTCTTGTCATGGCGTTGAGGATAAGATAAATCGAGGTCTGAGCGGCACGTCTGAGCTTGCTGTCAGCCTTCTCGGTATAAAGTCTGTCCTTCAAAACGTCAAGATAGAAGTTAGACATATCAACAACGCAGAAGTTGTGAATACTGTGGTATACAATGTGGAACTCGTACTTGTCATACGCATCCTTAACCTTGTCGATAAGGCTGTTGAGCTTAAGGAGAGCCCACTTGTCGATTGCGGTGATCTCGTCAAGAGATACCATATCGGTATCGGGGTTAAAATCAGAGAGGTTGCCGAGAATGTATCTTGCGGTATTTCTGATTTTTCTGTACGATTCCGAAGTTTGTTTAAGAATATCAAAGGAGATGTTAACATCTGACTGGTAGTCGCAGGAAGCAACCCACAGACGGAGAACGTCAGCACCGTACTGCTTGATAACCTCCTGGGGACTGATACCGTTGCCGAGAGATTTACTCATCTTGCGCTTTTCCATATCCAAAATCATACCGTGAGTAAGTACAGCTTTGTAAGGAGCAACGCCTGTTGTGGCAACAGATGTAAGGAGCGAGGACTGGAACCAGCCTCTGTACTGATCGTTACCCTCAAGGTAAAGGTCAGCCGGGAATTTAAGGTAATCACGGCGTTTTACAACGGCGGTATGCGAAGAACCGCTGTCGAACCAAACGTCCATAATATCCTTTTCTTTATCAAAATCAGCGCATCCGCACTTTTTGCACTTTGTACCCTCGGGCAAAATCTCGCTTGCGTCGTGGTCGAACCAAGCGTTAGAGCCTTCCTTGCCGAAAAGCTCTGCAACAGCTAGCATAGCGTCCTTTTCAATAAGGGGCTCGCCGCAGTCCTTGCAGTAGAAAATCGGGATAGGCACACCCCATTTTCTCTGACGAGAGATACACCAGTCTTTTCTGTCGCGAACCATCGAGGTAATTCTGTCCTTACCCCAGGCAGGGATCCACTCAACAGTGTTGATTGCGTCAACGGCCTCGTCCTTGAAGTCGTCAACCGAGCAGAACCACTGGTCTGTCGCTCTGAAAAGAATGGGAGATTTACATCTCCAGCAATGCGGATACTGGTGGATAATCTTTTTAAAAGCAAACAAATTGCCGTCATTATCAAGCTTGATGGCGATTTTCTTGTTTGCTTCATCGGTAGTAAGACCTGCGAATTCTCCTGCTTCCTCAGTGAGTACGCCGTCGCCGTTAACCGGGCAGATCACGGGAATCTCGGGGTAATTACGGCAAACGTTGTAGTCGTCAACACCGTGGCCGGGAGCGGTATGAACGCAGCCTGTACCGCTTTCGAGTGTTACGTGGTCACCGACAATAAGCAGCGACTCACGGTCAAGGAACGGATGCTGAGTTTTCATATACTCAAGCTCACTGCCCTTGATAGTAGCAACAACGGAGTAGTCGGTAATTCCGGCTTCTTCCATTGCGGATTTATACAAATCGGCAGCCATTACGTAGTACTCGTCGCCATGCTGAATAACAGAGTACTCATAGCGCGGACCTACGCAGATTGCTACGTTTGCAGGAAGAGTCCATGTGGTGGTTGTCCAGATTACAAAGAACACCTTAGACGGGTCAATGCCGATAGCGGAAAACTTGCCGAGGTCATCGGTAACTTGGAATTTTACGTAAATTGAATGGCAGGGATCCTCAGCATATTCAATCTCAGCTTCCGCAAGAGCGGTTTTACATTCGGGACACCAGTAAACGGGCTTTAAACCGCGGTAGATGTAGCCCTTATCAGCCATTTCGGCAAAAACTTTAATCTGCTCTGCCTCAAACTCATGCTTTAAGGTAATGTAGGGGTGATCCCACTCTCCGATTGCGCCGAGGCGCTTGAACTGCTCGCGCTGGTCGTTGATGTAACCTGTAACGAACTCCTCGCAGAGCTTTCTGAGCTCTACTACAGAGATATCGGCAGAGCTGCCGATACCGGCTTTTTGTCTGGCTTTAAGCTCTGTGGGCAGTCCGTGGGTATCCCAACCGGGAACAAACGGAGCCTTGAAGCCTGCCATATTTTTGTAACGAACAATAAAGTCCTTTAAGATTTTATTAAGTGCGTGACCGAGGTGGATATCGCCGTTAGCATACGGAGGTCCGTCATGAAGCACAAAGAGCGGTTTGCCTTCGTTATGCTCCATCAGCTTGTCGTAAAGCTTTTCCTCCTCCCAATTTTTGAGCGTTTCAGGCTCGCTCTTGGGCAGACCTGCACGCATTGGAAAATCGGTTTTAGGCAGATTAAGGGTTGCGTTATAATCTTGGGACATTGTTAAATCTCTCCAGTAATTTGTTTATTAATTATTCGGCAGAAACGTCGTAGTTATCTCCGAATTTAAGGTGATTGAACTTGCTCTGGCGCTTTACGGCAACCTTTGTATCGTCAGCAGGCTCAGAAATCTTGGGCTGAACCTCCTGAACAGGCTGTACCGGCTGAGCAGGCTCGGTCTTAACTTCCTCTGCGGGAGCGTAGTTAATCTCATCCTCTGCAACAGGCTCTGTGGGATATTTCTCGTCAAGAGCCTTCTGTGAGTTTTCGAGGTCAACCGAGGTGGGAAGCTCGTCAATAGCCTTAATGTGAGTTCTGTAAAGCTCGATAAGCTCGTTTCTGAGGGCAACGGTGTCAGCCTGAAGTGAAAGGTAGTTGTCCTTCTCCATAGCTGTCATTTTGTTAGCCTCAACGGAAAGAGCCTGAGCCTTTTCCTCTGCGTCGCGGATAATTCTGCCTGCCTTTTCCTTTGCTTCCTTGATGCAGGCGTCGCTCATCTTCTGAGAAGTGAGCAGAGCGTTTCTGACGGTTTCCTCGTCGGCTCTGTACTCCTCGAGACGGGTAGCAAGTCTGTCGATTTTATGTACAAGGTTTGTCTTTTCTTTTTTGAGCTGTTCAAAAGAGGCGATTACCTCATCGATAAACTCGTCAACATCCTCAGCGTTATATCCGCCGCTGAAGGACGCTTTTCTAAAGCTGACGTTTTTAATCTCATCAATAGTTAACATATATTCCTCTCCTTATCTGTAATGAATAATTGATATTCTTATCCGATGTTTTTTGGTCTCACCCAGTACACCGTTAATTTTGAATTTACCCTTTCCCCTGATTGTCAGAGTGTCGCCTTCATTCACGGTTTTGCTGATATTTGTACACTCAATAAAATTCAGGGTAACACTGCCCGATAAAATCACGCTTTTTGTCTTTTCGCGCGAGAGCCCGGAAACAGCCGCAACAATATTGTCAAGCCGTGCGGATGACACGATAACGGACTTTTCCTCTACTCCTCTGCCCTTCGGCAAAGAGTTCAAGTCGGCGTCACCGACCTTTACTCCTGCTCTGCCGATTTTCGAAATCTGCGATTTTATATACTCGGCAATCTCACTTTTTACAAAAACGACGCACCTGCCGTCCCCTACCAATATATCCCCGACTGTCTCGCGCTCAATTCCGAGCGACATCAACGCCCCTAAAAAGTCGCGGTGAGTCAGCTTGTCCGCAGGACGGAAGCTAAACTGAACCGCCGCAATAGGAAATTCAGGATTATCTTCATAAAAATCCAGACAGAGAACCTTGCGTTCGCTTTGCTCGTGTCCGCCGAAAAAGCTGTAGCTGTTAAATCCGACAGATTTAAGATATCTCTCTGCCTGAGCCTGCTCCGCCTCGCTTAAAAACGAAAAGAAATATGGCTTTTGCCGTT
>ONPH01000116.1:0-1700 GCA_900319655.1 uncultured Eubacteriales bacterium | reverse complement strand
AAAAGACCGCGTCATCGAGCTTGGATATAAAAAGCTTGTCTTTATCAGAAGTATACACCGCTGTTTTCAAGCTCGTCAAGTAAATCGTCGCCTGTCAAATCAACGTTGCTGGGAATAATAATATATGTGTTGGAGGCAACTCTTTTGATTTTACCGTTGTTTGCGTAAGCAACACCGCTGAGGAAGTCGAGAATTCTTCTCGCCATATCCTTGTTGGTGTCCTCAAGGTTAAGAACTACGGTGTGAGTTTTAGTAAGCTCGTCAGCGATAGCTCTTGTTTCCTCACCAAAGCGCTCGGGCTTAAAGATACCAACCTGAAGCTTTGCGGTAGCGTTAATATTTACAACCTTGTTTCTGGAAGAACCGGTTGATGTCTGTCTCGGTCTCTCCCTAACAGGTTCCTCTTCTTCGTAATCGTCTCCGTCGTCGGCGTAGCCGTACTCGTCGTACTCGTACTCGTCGTCGGGAGCGTCCCACATACGTTTAAACTTGTTAACAATTCCTGCCATTTACTTTTCCTCCTGTTATGTGTAGTTTCTTGCTCCGAAAAGCGAAGAACCAACTCTTACCATATTTGCGCCTTCGAGTATTGCCTCGTAGTAGTCGGCTGACATACCCATCGACAATATACTCATATTTATATTATCTAATTTTTTTTGCGATATGTCAATAAATAACTTGTGCATATTATTAAAATATTTTTGAATTTTTCGTGTATTATCACAAATCGGGGGTATTGTCATCAGTCCTTTGACCGAAATTGACTCCAATTCAGCGATTTGGCAAAGCAATTCTTCGAGCTGTTCCTCAAACACGCCTGACTTGTTTTCTTCCCTGCCGATATTGACTTCTACCAATATATCGGTTGTGATATTCCTTTTCTTCGATTCCTTAGAAATTTCCTTTGCAAGCTTTAGGCTGTCAACGGACTGGATCAAATCAACCTTGCCGGCGATCTGCCTAACCTTGTTTGTCTGAAGATGACCGATAAACTGCAAAGAGCAATTCTCAAGGTTATAATCCTCATACTTTGAGAGCAGCTCCTGCACCCTGTTTTCTCCGATATGGTCAAGTCCGAGCGATATCGCGTGGTTAATCGTAGCGGCGTCAACGGTTTTTGTAGCGGCGAGGAAGGTAATGTCCTCACGCTTTTTGCCGATTTTCTGAGCCGCCTCTGCGATCCTTTCATTAATTACCTTGTAGTTATATTCAACGTCAGCTAATGACCTTGCCGTCATACAAGTCATCTCCTTTTATAATAACTTTATCGTAGAGCGAGATTGTCTCGCCGTTAAACAAAATACCTTCCTCCGGCTGAGTGTCGCAGATTACATAATCGTCGTCAGAATAGAGGATTGAGATTTGCTTGAACTGAACCTCGCTTCCGTAGAGCACATAAACGCCCTGAACCTTCTTTTGCTCCTTGTGAGAATTGTCGTTCTCGTCATAAGTGGTCTTTGTAACGTAATCGTCGTGAATAGCGCGTTTGCTCACGCGAAGTCCCGTAAATGTTCCGAGTCCGATTTCGATAGGCTCTTGCCTTGCCTGCAAAAGACCGTTGTTCATATAGTCGCACTGTAAAATTACAAGCGCTTTACCGTCGGAGTTCTGGGTAATCTTATAAATCTCGGCAGGAATAGCCTCGGTGCTCGCCTCGGTCAAAAGCACCGTAACGGCGCTGTCCCAGATTGTAAGGTTCT
>ONPH01000115.1:3805-8101 GCA_900319655.1 uncultured Eubacteriales bacterium | reverse complement strand
GTTATCGTCGGCCTCTTTGTCGGACGATGTAACCGCCGTACCCTTAAGCGCCGCCTCATAGGTATAGTTTCGCACCTCATTTACTAAATTGGCATAGCTGATAACGCCTATAACCGCTGCGGCTATGAGCGATACAACAATGACAACGATGATTAGCCTCTGACTTGAAATCTCAAATCAGAGGCTTTTGTTAAAAAATCCTTTTCTACATAAACAAGGTCTTGCCTGTTGCCAAACGCAGAATGTCGTCTATTAGCACACGCATAAATATTATAAATTCATATAAAGAGAACACTCCGGTTACTGTTCCGATTACCCCGGTGACGATCATTATTATAGTCTGTTTTCTTATTTCTGATTTTAGCTTATCATCGGGATTTGTTTTCATTTCATTTTTGCAGCTTTTTATCGTTTTAAGTCCGCGAAAAAAGAGAATAAAGCATAAAATGGGAGGTACAAGAACAAATAATATCTCCATAATAATCTCCGATTTACCTACTTTGTATTAAATAAACTATTGCAATTCCATTTTACTACAATCGCTTCCAAAAGTCAACAAAGCAGTAAAATTTGTGTATTTTCCGGTAAGGGTACTTTTATTTAAAATTTTTAATGCTTTTTTTAAGGTTTCTCCTCTACAATGATACCGTAAAAAATTCTATCGCGTTCGAATACCCCACGGTAGAGTAATTAAAATGAGAGGAGTTTAATTATGGCAAAAAAATTATTATCCCTGATATTGGTATTTGCACTGATATCAACCTTCACAATCACCGCGGTTTCTGCGGCAGAGGTTAACGCGGATTCTTCCGTTTCGGCAGTTGCCGAGCAGAGCGCGGTGCTGACGTTCTCGAACAGCTCAATCACCGAAACCTCGGCAGGCAGCGGCTACACAATCGACGGCACAACGCTTACTATCACAACGGCAGGTACTTACCGTATCACAGGCAGCTGCACCGAGGGCTCGATTATAGTCAGCAAGGGTCTGAGCAATGTAACGCTCATTCTTGACAATCTGTCTCTTTCGTCCTCGACCACCGCGCCTATTGTCGTAAAAAAGACGGCAACGGTAAATATTCATCTGGTGGGAACCTCCACGCTTACCGATAATGAAGACCCCGCGAACGAGACATCAACAGACACAACCGTTGCGGAGGCGTTTGAGGGCGCGGCGGTAAAGGTAAAGAGCGGCTCAACCGTTACCTTCTGCGGCGAGGGCAACCTCAATGCAGTAGCCAACGCCAAGAACGGCATCAAGGGCGGCGCGACTGCCTCACTGATATTTAACCAGAGCGGCACAATAAACGTCAGCGGCAATTCAAAATACTACGGAGCGACAACCTCCGGCGCGGCTGTCAACAACGGCATAGCCAGCGACGGAAGTATCGTAATCAACCAAGGCACATATGTAATCAAAGCCGCAAACGACGGTATTAAGAGTACTCCCGACGCCACAGACGAAACCGAGGGAACGGTTATCGACACCGAGTCCGCAGGCACGGTGACAATCAACGGCGGCACATTCGATATTGACGTTGACGGCGACGGAATTCAGGCTGACACCGCGTTGAACATTAACGGCGGTACATTCGATATTCGCACATGGAAGGGCTACAGCGTTTGGAACGATACTCTCGCAAACGCCTACAGCTGCAAGGGCTTAAAGGCTTCGGGTGACCGTGCCGAGGAGGCAGGTATCGAGCCTGCGCTCAACATCACAGGCGGTACATTCACCATTAACACAGGCGACGACGCAATTCACTCCGACGCAAACGCTACCGTAACCGGCGGCACCTTCACTATTCAGACAGGCGACGACGGTATGCACGCCGACACCTCATTAACGCTCGGCACAGAAAACGGCTTTGACCGCAACCCCGACGTTAACATCAGCACATCTTATGAAGGACTCGAGGGCGGCACTGTATACGTCTATTCCGGACGTTACTATGTTGTCGCGAGCGACGACGGCGTAAACGCCGCAGGCGGCAGCACAAACGGCTCGGATCCCGGCGCGGGCGGCGGAAACACCTTTAATCCCGGCGGACGTCCCGGAGGCGGCGGCTTTAACCCCGGCGGAAACACTCAAACAACAGGCAGTTACAACATTTATATCTACGGCGGAGATTTGTACGTAAACTGCAACGGCGACGGTATTGATTCCAACGGCGGCTTGTATCTTTACGGCGGAACTCAGGCGGTATTCAGTATGAAATCCGGCGGAGATAATTCTCCCATTGACGCCGACGGCACAATTTCCATCCAAGGCGCTACCGTATTCACCGCAGGCGCGGCAGGTATGGACGGTTCAGCAAAATCAAGCTGGTTCGGCACCAATCAAAAATATACATCAAGCACAACAAGCTACACGGCAGGCAAGGTCATCAACGCCAAGGCAGGCAGCAGCGGCAGCGTAGTATTAAGCTATTCGCTTCCCAAGGCGGTCAACTTCACTATGGTTTCGTGGTCCTCAACAGTGTCATCAAGCACACCGTCGCTCACGACAGCTACAAGCGTAACGGCTTGTAAGGGCGGCTCACAGAGCCACACATGGAACTCAGGTACAGTGACAACCGCGGCTACCTCAACATCATCAGGAGTAAAGACCTACACCTGCACAAAATGCGGCGCGACAGAAAAGCAGACAATCCCCATGACCGTTTCGGTTGACGCCTGTGACCACTCGGTAAATCAGGAAGAAGTAGTCGATAACGGCTACACAGTTACCTTCGCAGGCGACAGCGGAGTAAGCTCCCTTACCGTTTATAATACTCAGGACTACACAGGTGCAAGCGAATCCGTTTCAGCCACAGGCACAACCGTTTCACGCAGCAGCGCGACAGGAGAGCCCGACTCAACAGGCGACGGTCAGGTTAACTTTACAATCAATATTGCCGACGGCTACGCGCTCGACAGCGTAACGGTTACCTCGGGCACATACAAAAACATCAAAGGTCCGACCGACACCGGGCTTGCAAACACCTACCGCATTACAAAAATCGGCGGCGACACAACCATCACAATTAAAACCGTTCAGCGCGAGCACGGTACAATCGCTTCAGGCACAACTCCGTCATGGAGCTGGAGCGAGGGCTACGGCACTGCAACGCTTTCATACACCTGCGCGGATTGCGGCAACACCGTAAATGTTGACGGCGCTGTATCAAGCGTGCTGACATCTTCATCACTAATCACCTTTACCGCAAAGGCTTCTATCGGCTCAACTCAGTACACCGACACAAAGACAGCCTCACCCTTCACGGCAAACTTCGCGTGCGACGAGGGCGTAGAGTCCGTTAACGTATACTACACTCAGGACTACACATCAGCAGACGAAACAGGCGTAACAACCGCGGTTGCGCGCGATAGCGGCACAGGCAATCCCGTTGTTACGGGCGACGGACAAATTAACTTTGTTGTAGTTCTCAAAAACGGCTATACGCTCGATTCCGTAACCGCGGAAGGCGCGTATAAAAACGTAAAGGATACCGGTGTGGAGAATACCTACCGTATCACAAAGGTAACAGGCGCGGTGACAATTAACGTCACAACCGAAAAGAGCGCGACTCCTTCGGATTATACCCTCGGTGACGTTAACGGTGACGGATATATCACAGTTGCCGATGCAACACTCGTTCAGCAGCACGCCGCAGAGCTTATCACCCTCACGGGCAACGCTTTGCTCGCAGCAGACACAAGCAAGGACGGTTTTGTAACAGTAGCTGACGCAACTCTCATTCAGCGGTACGCGGCAGAACTGATTGACGAATTCTAAAATAAAATTCAATACTTAACGCAAAATCCACCGGTTTTTCAGCCGGTGGATTTTTAATGCCTATTATAATAAAAAATACGAATTACTTATTGACATTGTGTCAGAATAGGCGTATTATATAGTTACTGACAGTATGTCAGAATAATTTAAATAATGGAATACAAGGTGATTTATATGCCGAAGGGGTCTCCCAAGCTGACAAACGCACGAAAGGAAGAAATTATCTCTGCATGCAAAACGCTCTACAAGGAAATGAGCTTCAAGGATATTACGATAATGAAAATCGCGAATTTCACAACCTTTTCACGCGCTTCAATTTACAATTATTTTGAGACCAAGGAAGAAATTTTCCTCGCCATCCTGCAAAAGGAATACGAGCTTTGGGTTGAGGATTTAACTGAAATAACTGAGAGTAATGACAGTATGACAAAGGATGAGCTTGCAAAAGCCCTTGCTACATCCCTTGAAAAGCGCAAGCTGCTCTTAAAGCTTATGAGTATGAACCACTACGATATGGAGGA
>ONPH01000115.1:0-3754 GCA_900319655.1 uncultured Eubacteriales bacterium | reverse complement strand
AGGAACGTCTTTGCGAGTTCAAGGTGGCATACGGCAAGTCGCTTAAAGCGGTCGATGAAACGCTCAAAAAGTTCTGCGCCGATATGTCTGATAATGACAGACAGCAGTTTGTATACTGTTTCTTTCCGTTCATCTACGGAATTTACCCCTACACGGTAGTGACCGACAAGCAGAAAATCGCTATGGAGCAGGCAGAGGTCGGATATGTATTTTATTCAATTTACGAGCTCTCCTACACCTGCGCAAAAAAATTAATAAACGCTTAGAATATTGAAATAGGAGGAATTTGAAATGAAAGAAAAGATTGTACAGACCGCCGGCAGAGAACAGCTCGGTTCTTTCGCTCCGTCATTCGCGCACTTAAACGACGATGTTTTATTCGGTGAGGTTTGGAACGAAGAAGCAATCGACGTGAAAACAAAATGTATCATCACCGTAGTGTCGCTTATGGCGTCGGGAATCACAGATTCCTCGCTTAGCTACCATCTTCAAAACGCCAAGGCAAAGCACGTCTGGACAACCGGCAGTCAGAAAATAAAGAATAGCTAAAAAAATCACCGCCTGATTTTTCATCAAGGCGGTGTTTGTTATTTATCAAGTCTGTATAAGTACGAGTCCAAAGTCGGAATCTCGGCGTGAATCCAATCGAGAATTTTTTGATATGACTCCAGGTCAAAATCCTTTTTAGAGCCGACAATCTCAAAAATCACTCCCTTAACGGTAATGAACCAGCCTGTCTCAAAAAATCCGTTTCTCATATAAAACTCGCGTCTGCGCTTCCTCTGCTCGATATTTTCACATTCTTCAAAAATACTTTCAAAGTACAGCACAATCTGCTTGCCGTCGTAGTACTCCTTAAGCGCTTCAAGCGCCTTTGTGCCGATACCGAGGTTTCGCTTTTCGGGCAGTATCGCGAAATATGAAATATACACGGTCTTTTCGTTTTTAATACACAAAAAGTAACCTGCAAAATCCTCAGGAGCTTCCTTAAGATAAATTCCGAGCAAGTCGAGCGAATCTTTTTCAAAGTCGTAGATAAAATCCGTCTCGGTATGCTCCTCAATCGGGAATGCCTCAAAGTTGAGCTTTGTAATAATATCCACCTCGGGAGCGCCTTTTGCAAGCTTTCTTAAAATCATATTTGCCTCCGTTACAGTAAAAAGTCTGTTACTATTCTACAACAGCCTAATTATTTGTCAAGTTATTCTCTCTTAATTATAGACAGAATTTAATAATTTTGGTATTATATTGTTAAGGGGGAATTGGTTATGAACCGGTTACAGGCAAATCTTTGCCTTATCTGCGTTACTCTCTGTTGGTCAACATAGGTAATTATTTTTTCGTGTATTCCTGACAGTGTCCTGCCTTTTGCGACAACATTTATCTGCAACGCAATCGCAACGGTTGTTCTCGCCGCCTGCTTTTTCAAGCGGATAAAAAGGGAAATGAGTAAATCGAGCAAAAAAATACTGCTGAAATGCCTGCTGCTCGGAGTGCTCAACTGCGCCTACAACGCTCTGTATATGTACGGCTTAAAGTCCTTCGACGTTTCCACAGGCGCGTTTACGTTTTCGATGACGGTAGTCGTACTGCCGGTTGTTCTGATTACGATGAGGAAAACCGTAGGGGCAAAAACATGGATTTCCGTAGCTCTTGTTCTGAGCGGAATTGTAATAGCATTGGGCGGAAGTTTGACCCAAATACCGTACGCAGGGCTGCTTTTTATGTTACTCGGATGTATAATCCGCTCGGTATTTATCGTAAAGCTCAACGATTTTGCGCGTGAGCACGACTCAATCACACTGTCGGTTTTTATCTCGGCATTTGTCGCTGTAATCTGCTTTGTGATATGGTTTGTTCTACAGCCGTCCACATTCGCAACCATTCCGTGGTCGAGCACGATAATCGCAAGCCTGTTTATTCACGCATATTTTATCGTAGCCTTTGCACAGACCTTAAACATCTTCGCTCAAAGGAGAGCCACCGCTACAGAATCGACAATCATCTACTCACTCGAGATAGTGTTTTCTCTGATTTGGGGAGCGGTTTTACCAGAAAATCTTGTAGACAGGGCAATCCCCACGCCTTTCCATATCATAGGCGCCGTGCTGATTGTTGCAGGCAGTCTTGTCGAAATTATCGAATTCAAAGGGAAGAGGAGGCTGAAAAATGTTTCTGAAAAACAGTAACCTCCCCAAGCTCGTAAAGTTTATTTTGCTGACGTTAATCCTTATAGCCGTATATCTTATAATCGCAATTCCGTTCAAGGTTATAAGCGTTATCCCCGGTTTTACCGACATCCGACCGGTAATGCTGTTAAAGCCTGTGTTCGGAGTGTTCTTTGGAATTCCCGGCTGCTTCGCCTTTGCAATCGGCAACCTTATTGGCGATATTATGAGCGACAGCTTGCGCTGGAGCTCAATCGCAGGCTTTGCGGCGAATTTTTTAGCACCGTTTGTTTTTTACCTGTTCTTTGTAAAGTTTGCAAAAACAGAGTTTTCACTCAGAACCGGAAAAGACCTGCTCAAACAGCTCGCGGTAGTAGTTGTCTCGTCAGTGGTCGAAACGCTGATAATAGCGCCGTCAGTCAAGCTGATTTATCCGGAAGTAGAATTTAATCTGCTGTCATTAACAATCTTCCTAAACGGCACGGCTTTCCCACTGCTGCTCGGAATTCCCCTGATGATACTTATGCAGGAGGAACTCGGCTTTATGCCGCTTAAAAGGAAAGACTTAGCATAACAAAACATTAAGGCAACACCGCACAATTCAAGGCGCACGGCTTGCTTGAATATTATTCCGTCAGCTTGCCCAAAAAATCTCAGCAAGGCATCAGCCTTACCTTGATTTATTTGTACAACCTGACGAAAAATCTTGCTGCGCAATCCGCACACCTAAATTATGCGGTATTGCCTTAAATTTTTAGGAGCATCGTTTGGTGCTCCTTTATGATGCATGCAGATATACAAAAACCGCCCTTGACAAAAATCAAGGGCGGTAAGCTTTTAAATATTTAGGCTAAACCGATAGCGTGGAAGAACAGCACCGAAATCCCGCTGCAAATAAGTCCGAGGAACATTCCTGCGATAACGTCGGTCAGGTAGTGAACCCGCAGATAAATTCTCGAAAAGCTGATAAGCATTGCAATAGCCAAAACCGGGAGTACCACATAGGGTGGAAGTCCTCTGTAAATCGACACGCCGACCATCGCAAACGAGGCGGTTGTGTGACCTGACGGAAATGAATAAAACCTTGGACGATCGATAAGCTGTTCGTCATCGCCAAGGTTGTGGCACGGTCGCACTCGCTTGACAATATGCTTTATAATAATTTCTCCCATAAGGTGAGCTATTGCAAGCGCTAAAACAAAGTTAAGTCCGGTAAGCCGCCAATCTGGGTGAACAAGGAACGGTATACAGACCATCCACCATATAAATCCTATATTTGCCGAGCGTGAAGCTACTATCATTATTTTATTGAGTACAGGTTTATGGATTTTGCCAATTTTCTCAAGAACCCTGTTGTCAATGTTCTTAATTCTGCCAAACATAAACATTACTCCCGTAAATATATAAAAAAAACTTTTTATTCAATATTAATTTAATTATATCACACGGGATTAGATTTGAACAGAGTTTTTTGCAAAATGTTAATATTTGTTAAATTTAACGAAATCTGATGTTCAACAAATGTGCAATTGACGGTATACTGCTTCCCTGCCAGCTTGTGGTTGGGCTCATAAGTGCACCGGTTG
>ONPH01000112.1 GCA_900319655.1 uncultured Eubacteriales bacterium | reverse complement strand
GACCCGATGAAAATTGTAAACGAAATGCTAATCCCTGCCCTCGACAAAGTCGGCGCGGATTTTGAGAAGAATAAAATCTTCCTGCCCCAGCTTATCCAGAGCGCGAACACCGCGCAGGCGTGCTTTGACGTAATCAAAAAGCACCTGAGCAAGAGCGGAGAGGAAAGTGTAAGCAAGGGCAAAATCATTATGGCGACGGTCAAGGGCGATATCCACGACATCGGCAAAAATATCGTCAAGGTTTTGCTCGACAACTACGGTTACACCGTGGTCGATATGGGCAAGGACGTTGACCCTCAGCTGATTGTAGACACCGCCGTTAAGCAGAACATCACAATGGTCGGACTTTCGGCGCTGATGACCACCACGCTCAAGAGCATGGAGGACACGATAAAGCTTATCAGGAGCACAAAGGAGCTTCAAAATCCCGACGGCACAAGCAAGGTTACGGTCTTTGTCGGCGGAGCGGTGCTCACAAAGGACTACGCTATGAAAATCGGCGCGGACTACTATTGCCGCGACGCAAAGGAGAGCGTTGATACTGCAAAAATCGTCTTTGGCTGAGCAAAATTTCAACAATAAATTTGCATAATTTAACACGCGAATGTCATTACTTGGCTGATTGACATTCGCGTGTATATATAATATAATAATAATGGATTACTACGATTGTGTTGTTTTATAATTATACCTGAGGGGATTAGTAAAATGAGGAAGTTTAACTACCGCAAGATGATTTTGCTGCTTGCGGATGTATTTATAATCGCGGTCAGCGGAATAGTGTTGAACTACGCGCTCGAGCTGTTCAACACCATTAATTTCGGAGAGCTGAAGCCGTATATTTACTACGGCGCGGAGGCGAGCCGCGGACTTTTGTTTTATATTCTGATAACCGAGATTACCTGCGTGTTTATGATGATGCTGTTCGGCTCGTATTCACGGGCGTGGCGGTACTTCAACTCAAAGGATTATCTGATGACGGCACTCGCGATGTCCCTGGGCTTTGTGGTAGGCTACGTAATTTTACTTCTGCTCAATGTTCCTGCGCGAAAGATTTTGTATGTGCTATACTTTATATTCGCAACCTTGGGAGTGCTGCTGTTCAGGTTTATTTTTAAGAGGGCGTTTCTTACGATTTCGGAATCCGAAGCCGCCGAAAACACCGATCGCACGCTTATTGTCGGCGCGGGTATGGCAGGCAGAATGATTGTCACCGAGATTCTCAACGCGCAAAAGGACGAGAACAATCCCTCGCACAACCTTGAACCCGTCGGCTTTGTTGACGACGACATAACCAAGCTGCACACGTCTTTCAAGGGCGTTGAGGTGCTCGGCACATGCCGTGAAATTCCGAAGATTTGCGCTGAGCAAAGGGTGACAAATATCATCGTAGCCGTTCCATCCTGCGAGGAGGACGAAAAGCGCAGAATTCTCGACTACTGCTCAAACACCGAGTGCACTATCAAGGTTATTCCGTACCTCAGCGAGCTGCTCTTTACCGAGGACAAGCCGCTTATCACTCAGGCTCAGGAGATTAAAATTGAGGATTTGCTCGGCAGAAAGCCGATTGAGTTTGACCGCGGAAAAATCAGCGCGTTCATCGCAAACAAGGTCTGCATGGTTACGGGCGGCGGCGGTTCCATCGGCTCGGAGCTCGTCCGTCAGATTGCTTCCTACAGCCCCAAGCAGATTATAATTGTCGATATTTACGAGAACAACGCCTACGATATCCAGCAGGAGCTTCTGCTCAAATACGGCACGGCGGTTAACCTCGAAACCATAATTTCATCCGTGCGCGACTACAACAAAATGGAGACTATTTTCAAAAAATACCGTCCCCAGATCGTGTTCCACGCCGCGGCTCACAAGCACGTTCCGCTTATGGAGACCGTGCCCGAGGAAGCCGTTAAAAACAACATTTTCGGCACGTTCAACGTCGCAACTTTGTCCGAGCTTTACAACGTTGACAAGTTCGTTATGATTTCGACCGACAAGGCGGTCAATCCCACAAACGTTATGGGAGCGACAAAGCGCGCCTGCGAGATGATTATTCAGGCGAGAGCCCAAAAGTCAAAGCATACCGAGTTCGTGACAACGCGCTTCGGCAACGTGCTTGGCTCGAACGGCTCGGTAATTCCGCTGTTCCGCCGCCAGATTGAGAGCGGCTCGGCGGTTACCGTAACCCACCCCGACATCATCCGCTACTTTATGACGATCCCCGAGGCGGTGTCGCTCGTGCTCGAGGCAGGAGCGATGGCAAAGGGCGGCGAAATTTTCGTCCTCGATATGGGCGCTCCGGTCAAGATTACAACCCTAGCGGAGAACCTTATCAGAATGTACGGCAAGGTTCCCTACAAGGACGTTCCGATTGTGTTTACCGGACTTCGCCCGGGCGAAAAGCTCTTTGAGGAGCTTTTGATGGATGAGGAAGGACTTAAGTCCACCGAAAATAAAAAAATCTTTATCGGCAATCAAATCAATGTCGATTCCGAGGTTCTCAGGCACAAGCTCGAGGGGATCCGCGTTGCGGCCGACTCGAACGACAGTGAAAAAACCGTTGAGCTTTTAAGCGACTTAGTGCCGACCTTTAACCATAAAGAGTAAAATTTACAGTCAGACAGTGTGTTGCTGCCTGACTGTTTTTTGTTGCACAGAAAGTTTTGACCCGCCGTTAATAAAAGTTTTAGGAAAAACAAACGTTGCCAAAGGCGGAATTGGGTGCAGCGTCACGTTGCCTGCGTTTTTTATGTAATATTACAGTTTATCAGATTGCTTATGCAGGATTAGCTGTACAAACTTGCAAAATTGTACTTGTATGGTGCTTGACGGCGGACATTCTTCTTGACTTTCAGCACCTTATATGGTAAAATTTTAATGATTATGCGGGCTGGTTTTGTCAGGCTTTGCATAAGGGTTTGTCTATTATTATACAAACCCCGGTAAAACAGCACCTGTTGAAAGGAGAGTAAAGGACTGTTAGCGCCCGGACCGTAAAAGGTTGACGAGGAATGGCGGTTATCGAAAGATTCGGCGGATGCCGCCACGGCAAACAGCGTGTCGTCAGGAAGAAAGTAAAAAGCAGAATTAAAACTGTAACAGAGGTTCTTCCGCCGCTTTGAAATTTAATTATTATAGTTAGCTTAAAAGGAGATAAAAATCATGAGAGTTGTTATTCAGGACAATTACGATAAAATGTGCAAGTGGGCGGCAAACTACATCGCTCAGAAAATCAAGGCTCACAAGGAGGACCGTCCCTTTGTGCTCGGACTTCCCACAGGCTCATCGCCCATCGGCGTTTACAAGGAGCTCTACACAATGAACCAGAACGGCGAGCTTTCATTCGCTAACGTTGTTACCTTCAACATGGACGAATATCTCGGCCTTCCTCACGAGCACGACCAGAGCTACTGGTACTTTATGCACGACAATTTCTTCGATCACCTCGTTGATATGAAGCCCGAAAACATCAACATCCTCAACGGTATGACAGACGATCCCGAGGGTGAGTGCGCAAGATACGAGGAGAAAATCGCTTCCTACGGCGGAATCGACCTCTTCATGGGCGGCATCGGCGTTGACGGCCACATCGCCTTCAACGAGCCCTTCACAAGCCTTGCTTCACGCACAGGCGTTCGTAACCTCACAACCGACACAAGAATCGTAAACTCACGCTTCTTCGGCAACGATCCCGAGGCTGTTCCGGCTCAGGCTCTTTCGGTAGGCGTAGGCACAGTTACCGATTCAAAAGAGGTTCTTATCCTCATCAACGGTCACAACAAGGCTAAGGCTCTTGCCGAGACTGTTGAGGGCTCAGTAAGCCACAAGTGGACCTGCTCCGCGCTTCAGATGCACAACGGCGCTATCATCGCCTGCGACGAGGCTGCCTGCGACGAGCTCACAGTAGGCGCTTACAAGTACTTCCTGGATATCGAAAGTAAGGAGAGACTTTAATGTATACAATCAAGGATCTTTACGATCTCGACCACACGCTCGCTAAGGACTATCTTTCCCGGTTCACATACCCTTGGGAAGCCTTAAAGGGCATTAATGATTTTATTATTGAGCTTGGCAAAACCCTCGGCGACGACTACGAGGAGGTTTCCGAAAACGTTTGGGTTCACAAGACCGCAACCGTATTCCCCTCGGCGTATCTCGGAGCTCCCTGTATTATCGGCCCGAATACCGAGGTAAGACACTGCGCGTTTATCCGTGGCTCGGCGCTTGTAGGCGCAGACTGCGTGGTAGGCAACTCGGTAGAGCTCAAGAACGTTATCCTCTTTGACCACGTTCAGACTCCTCACTACAACTACGTAGGCGACTCCATTCTGGGCTACTTC
>ONPH01000039.1 GCA_900319655.1 uncultured Eubacteriales bacterium | reverse complement strand
AACATAATATCACTGCCGGAAATTCCGCACGCCTCGCAGAGCTGTAATTCGGTGTAGGACGAGCAGTCCATACCACAGCCTTCCTCTTTGAGGATTTGCATAATATAGGGATTGGGAGTAGCCTTTACGGCAAAAAACTCCTTGTAGCCCTTGTTCCAGCTGAAAGCCTTGTAAAGCTCACGTGCGTTCTCTCTGATACCCTTCTCGTCATACAGATGAAAAGGCGTAGGAATATCCTTGATAATATCCCGAGCCTGTTCAAGAGTAATAAACGGCTTCTTTTCCATTGTACTTCCCCCTAATATTTTTGCATTTTGATTTATATTGTAGGGGCGGACCCATGTGTCCGCCCGAGAAACGTGAACCGAATTTACCTTACAATCCGTTTTAATCGCGATAAACGGACGTTTAATTCAGCACACAAAAAAACACATATGAGAATATATGTTGTGTTCCTGTCCTGCGGGCGTCCGTAGCCTGACGGCAACCCTTTTGTCGCTACGCGACATTTCCCCTGACAGGGGAATTTCACATGGGTCCGCCCCTACGATTAACAACAGACATATTCCTCTATCGCCTGCTTTATATCATCCAAACCCTCTCCGTTAACGGCAGAGAACGGAATTAGCTGTACGCCCTCATAGTCCTGAAGCTCGTCCATAACCTCGTCTATGCGCTTTTCGTAGGCGGTTTTTTTGAGCTTGTCCTTTTTTGTCAGGACGATGACAAAGGGCGCGTTGCAGTTGTAGAGAAAGTTAATCATATCGTAGTCGTCCTTGGTCGGCTTGTGGCGGATGTCCACAATCTGGACGATAAGCGCGATGTTGCGCTCTGAGGACAGATATCCCTCTACAAGAGACGCCCAACGCTGTTTTTCGGTCTTTGAGACCTTTGCATAGCCGTAGCCCGGCAAATCGACCATACGAAAATCGTTTAGCTTATAAAAGTTAATCGTAGCCGTCTTGCCCGGCTGAGCGCTCACCCTTGCGAGAGCCTTGCGCTGAACCAGCTTATTGATAAGCGAGCTTTTGCCGACATTGGAGTGCCCCGAGAACACAACCTCGGGCATATCGGACTTTGGGAGCTGACTGACAGTTCCCGCCGCATATTCAAAACTAACTTCGTTGAAATTCATTGTGTACCTCTGTGTTTTACTGTAGGGGCGGACCCGCGTGTCCGCCCGGGGTCGTTGATTTAAAGTTATTTGTTAAATCAAGGTTTAAGACGAGAATAAACGTTTGATTCAGCACACAAAAACACGTATGATATATAATGTTTTGTTCCTGTCCTACGGGCGGACACATGGGTCCGCCCCTACGGTGTTTATCAAACGTTTCCGCTAAATTTACTTATTCCTTATTACTTATTACTTATTACTTTTAATTTGCCTACTGCCTAACCCCTGCCGAACTTACTTTCGGCTCGACAGGCAAATTAATGTCGTTCCACGCCTTTTCGCTGACCTTTACGGGGTTGATTACTGCAAGCTTCACTACCTCGGTGAAGTCCTCAACCGCGATGAAATCTACCTTTTCCTTAACCGCAGGGTCGAGCTCGGACAAATCGGGCTCGTTGAGCTTCGGGATAAGCACCAGCGTAATTCCATGCTTGTACGCCGCCATACTCTTTTCCTTAAGTCCGCCGATAGGCAGAACCTTGCCCCTCAGGGTAATCTCGCCTGTCATTGCGATATCGCACCTTACTGGCTTTGCAGACAGCGCAGAGTAAATCGCAGTAGCCATTGTAATGCCTGCGGACGGTCCGTCCTTGGGTACAGCTCCCTCGGGAGCGTGAATGTGAATGTCTTTATTCTTGTAGAAGTCGGGGTCAACTCCCAGCACATTTGCATGGCTTCTTATGCAGGTGATCGCGATATGCGCGCTCTCCTTCATCACGTCGCCGAGCGAGCCTGTCAGCTCGATCTTGCCTGTGCCTTCCATAACCGCAACCTCGATCGGCAGAAGCTCTCCGCCGACAGACGTCCACGCCAAGCCGTTAACAACGCCGATTTCGTTCTTCTTGCTATAGGTGTCGGGCAGGTACTTTTTGTTGCCCAAAAGCTTTTCAACTGCCTTGTCGTCAATCTTAAAGACTTCCTCGCCGTCCTCTAGCTTTTTAACCGCGCACTTGCGCATTACGGAAGCGATATAGCGCTCTAAGGTACGAACTCCCGACTCTCGGGTGTAGTAGTCGATGATGGTGTAAAGCGCCTTATTCGTGAATTTTAATTCTTTATTAGAAAATCCGTTGAGCTCCAACTGCTTTGGCACAAGGTGCTTTTTGGCGATGTTGAACTTTTCCTCACGGGTATAGCTGTTGATCTCGATGATTTCCATTCTGTCCCTGAGCGGAGCAGGAATTGCTCCGAGGTCGTTCGCCGTGGTGATAAACATAACGTTCGAAAGGTCAAACGGAATGTCGATATAATGGTCGGTGAACTTGTAGTTTTGCTCAATATCGAGCACCTCGAGCAGTGCCGAGGTCGGGTCGCCCTTGTAGTCCGAGGACAGCTTGTCAACCTCGTCGAGGATAATAAGCGGATTGTTTGTGCCTGCATTTTGAACCGCAGCCATAATTCTGCCGGGCATTGAGCCGATATATGTACGCCTGTGACCTCGGATTTCAGCCTCGTCCTTTACGCCGCCGAGCGCGATCCTCTCGCTTTTTCTGCCGATAGCATTGGCGATAGATTTGGCGATTGAGGTCTTGCCCACACCGGGAGGGCCTGCAAGGCAGATGATCTGTCCCTTTTGCTTGTCGCTGAGCTTCTTGACCGCAAGCTGTTCAACAATTCTGTCCTTGATTTTTTCAAGCCCAAAGTGAGTTTTGTTGAGCTCTCTGCGGATTTTCGAGATAACGATTTTGTCCTTTGTCGAGGTGTTCCAAGGAAGGTCGAGCACGGTGTCAAGATAAGTGCGGATTACCGAAGCTTCCTGAGAGCCGTAGGGCATTTTCATCAGCTTACGGCACTCCTTAAGCAGGGTTTCCTGACTTTTCTCCTCGAGCTTTAGCTTCAAAATCCTGTCGGCATAGTCCGCCGCCTCATCGGACGGATTGTCGTCCTCGCCGAGCTCCTCCTCGATAACCTTCTTTTGCTCTCTGAGGAAAAAGTCGCGCTGGGTTTCGTCAATCCTCATCTTGGCTTTAACAGTGATTTCTTCCTCGATTTTGAGAATATAAATCTCGTTCATCAGCTCGTCAAGCACGGTTTCGAGCCTATCGTACTGATTGAGAGTTTCGAGTATCATCTGCTTAATGGTGTAGTCAAGCGGAATGTTCGCCGTGATATAATCGGCAAGCTCGCCTGTTGACTTGCAAAGCGCAACCTTGAAGATGATGTCGGGCGCGGTTTTGGGCGCAATCTCAATAAAGCGCTCAAACTGCTCCCTAACTGCACGAATAAGCGCGGTATCGCGCGAGGTGGGCGGAGTAATAGCGTCGGGAATAGGCTCAACCTCAGCCATCATACAGCCCTTGTCAAAAACAGGAGCGCAGATTTGGGCACGGTACTTACCCTCAATAACAATTCTCGTGGTATTTTCGGGGAGCTTTTGCACCTGAATAACCTTTGCGACAACTCCGATTTTATATAAGTCAATCAGCTTAGGCTCGCTGTCAGACGCGTCAATCTGCGCCGAGAGGAAGATAAGCTGGTTGGTTTCCATCGCTTTTTTAATAGCGGTAATGCTCTTTTTTCTGCCAACATCAAAATGAATTAAAGACTTGGGAAAAACAACAAGCCCTCTGAGCGGCAGAACAGGAAGCGTCAGGGTGTTTGTATTTTCAAAATCCATTATAAGTCCTTTCTATAACCCTCATAAATTATAACTTTCAAACTTCTGTATATAAACAAGTAGGGGCGCACCAATGTGTGCGCCCGTTTTATACCGTCTTTTGTATTTATCGGGCGGACATTTCAGTCCGCCCCTACGGTTTTTACTAAAACGTATCTGCTTTTAAATTTACGAAGCCGAGCTTCTCTTTGTGCGCTTAAGCGAGGGCTTACCGGATAACTTAACAGGGAAAGAAGGCTTTTCTTTTCTCCTGATAATCTGAGGAGAGGCATTATCCGTAACAACCTCTTTGGTGATGATGATTTTCTCAATCGTGCTGTCGGACGGTGTTTCAAACATCGGGTTTTTAAGGATACCTTCCATAATGCCCCTGAGTCCTCTTGCGCCTGTGCGCTGTTCGTGAGCCATATCGGCAATAGCTTCAAGCGCTTCATCCTCAAAGTAAAGCTCAACATTATCGAGCTCAAAGAGCTTTTTGTACTGCTGAACAATCGAGTTCTTGGGAACGGTTAGGATTTTTACGAGAGCCTCGCTGTCAAGACCGCTGAGCGCCGTAATAACCGGCAGACGACCGATAAGCTCGGGAATAATGCCGAATTTTACGAGGTCGTGAGCCACAACATCCTTCATCCAGTAGGTTTCGTCAAGCTCCTTTTTGGACTTAACGAGCGACTCAAAGCCGATTACCGAACCCCCTTGGCGCTTTTCGACAATCTTTTCAAGTCCGTCAAAGGCTCCGCCGCAGATAAACAGAATATTCTTGGTGTCTATCTGCAAGAACTCCTGCTGAGGATGCTTTCTTCCGCCCTGAGGGGGAACATTGGCAACAGTGCCCTCGACAATTTTAAGCAAAGCCTGCTGAACGCCCTCGCCCGAAACATCACGGGTAATTGAGGGGTTCTCGGATTTTCTGGCGATTTTATCAATCTCGTCGATATAGATGATACCGCGCTGAGCGCGTTCGATATCGTAATCCGCAGCCTGAATGAGCTTTAAGAGGATATTTTCGACATCCTCGCCCACATAGCCTGCCTCGGTAAGAGTAGTTGCGTCGGCAATAGCAAACGGCACGTCAAGAGCCTTTGCAAGCGTTTGAGCGAGCAAGGTCTTGCCCACGCCCGTCGGACCGAGCAAAAGCACGTTGCTCTTTGAGAACTCAACGCTGTCGTCGCCTGCCAAAGCGCGCTTGTAGTGGTTATAAACCGCCACGCTCAGGGTGATTTTGGCGTCGTCCTGACCGATAACATACTCGTCAAGAATAGCCTTGATCTCCTTGGGCTTAATAAGCTCGCTGACATCCCCGGGAACATCCTGCCCGGGAACAGCCTTACCATTGGGAGAAGGACTTAAATCGTTCTCCCCCGACTGGTCGAGAATATTCATACAAAGGTTAACGCAACGGTCGCAGATATAAGCACCGTTGCCCGCAATAAGGCGCAATACCATATCCTGGGGTTTTCCGCAGAATGAGCAGTAAATTTCCTTATTGTTGTTAGAATTAGCCATTTGCTTTCCTACCTTATCTTCTGTCAATTACCTTGTCAATAAGTCCGTATTCCATAGCCTGCTGAGCAGTCATAAAGTTATCGCGCTCGGTGTCGTTTTTGATAACGTCAAGGGGCTTGCCGGTGTTCTCTGAGAGAATTTGATTAAGCCTTGCCTTGGTGTCAAGCATATACTTGGTATGGATTTCCATATCGGTAGCCTGACCTTTATATCCGCCGAGAGGCTGATGTATCATAATCGTTGAGTTCGGCAGGGCAATTCTCTTGCCCTTTGCGCCTGATGAAAGCAGAAAAGCTCCCATGCTCGCCGCCATACCCATACAAATTGTGGAAACATCGCACTTGATGTAGTTCATTGTGTCGTAAATCGCGAAGCCGTCTGTAACGCTTCCGCCGGGACTGTTGATGTAAAGGCTGATGTCGTTGGTGGGGTCCTGGCTTTCAAGGTACAATAGCTGTGCCACAACTACGCTTGCGGTAGCGCTGTTAACCTCGTCGTTGAGGATAACGATTCTGTCGTTTAACAGTCTTGAAAAAATATCATAACTGCGTTCGCCGCGGTTTGTCTGTTCAACTACATATGGTACCAGTGCCATAATATCAAAACCTTTCTAAATTATAGTTATCAATTCGCGCTTAAATATTCTTATTTAATAACAGCGCTGTTCTTTACAATGTCAAGAGCCTTCTGAACCTTGATGTCCTCAGAGAGTGAGTCGGCAGGAATAGCAGCCTTAACCTGCTTAACGTCCATCTTGTAAGCCTCAGCCATCTTGGAGTATTCGTCCTCGATGTCGGCCTCGGTTACCTCAACGTTCTCCTTAACCGCAATTGACTGCAGAGCAAGTCTGAGCTTAACCTTCTTCTCAGCTTCTTCTCTGTACATCTCACGAACAGTGCTCTCTTCCATGCCCATATACTGCATATAGGTCTTCATATCAATGTTCATGCCCTGCTGACGGAGACGCATTTCAAAATCTCTCATCATATCGTTAACCTGATTTTCGTACATAGCCTCGGGAATATCGCCCTGAGCGAGGTCGATAAGCTTAGCAGCAATCTGGTCGTCAATATCCTTCTGAGCCTCGTCCTTTAAGCGGGCTTCAATCTGAGTTCTGAGCTCAGCCTTGTACTCGTCAACGGTCTCCTTCTCGGAAACGTCCTTTACAAAGTCATCATCAAGCTCGGGAAGCTCCTTTTCCTTGAGCTCGTGAAGCTTAATCTTGAACTCTGCCTCTTTGCCTGCAAGGTTCTCAGCCTGATAGTCCTCGGGGAAGTTAACGTTGATACTAAACTCCTCGCCTATCTCGTGGCCTACAACCTGCTCCTCAAAGCCGGGGATAAAGTTGCCTGAACCAAGTGCGAGACTGTACTTTTCAGCCTTGCCGCCCTCAAAAGGAACTCCGTCAACAAAGCCCTCAAAGTCGATTACGGCCGTGTCGCCGTCCTTGGCAGCTCTGCCCTCAACCTCAACAAGTCTGGAGTTGCGGTCGAGAACCTTCTTGATCTCCTCGTCAACGAGCTCGTCAGTAACCTCGGTTGACTTCTTCTCAATCTCAAAGCCCTTGTAGCCGTCGATGTCGAGTGTGGGCTCAACAACGATTACGGTTTTGAAGGTGAAGCCGTCCTTGCCTGCTTCAATTGCTTCGAGCGAATTAACGGCAACAATCTTTAAATCCTTCTCCTTGGCAGCCTCATAAAGCGCGTCGGGATAGCAGTCCTGCATAGCGTCCTCATAGAACACCTCAGAGCCGTACATCTTCTCGATAATTTTTCTGGGAGCCTTGCCCTTTCTGAAGCCCTGAATGTTGATATTTTTAACCTGCTTTTTGTAGACGGTGTTTACAGCTCTCTCAAAAGTTTCGCCGTCAACCTCTACGGTAAGCTCGTAGGTATTTGCTTCTTCCTTTTTTGTACATTCCTTAAGTGCCATTTTAAATTCCTCCAAATAAAATATATCGTCTTATTATATCACAATACTTAGTATAAATCAAGTTTTTATCTAACCAAAACAGGCGTAAACTGTACCCTGTCGCAGGAAATCAGCTTAAAATCAATTCCCTTGTACTCTCCTTCGAACGCCAGACGGAAATTTTGCTTGCCGTGAATGTGCCCGTAGTAGCATTTTTTTATGCCGTATTCAAGCAGAACGTCCATAATCTCCTTACATTCTATGCCCCTGTAATAAGGCGGATAATGCAAAAAGACAACCGGTTCTTTGCCTGTCTTTAGGGCTTCTTCAATCGACATTTTAAGCCGTCCGACCTCACGGTTTAATACTTTAATATCCTCGGGAGTGTCGTTTTCGAGGAACCAGCCCCTTGTTCCGCAGATTGCGTATTCTCCGCAGGTGTAGGCGTTATTGAACAAAATACTGATTGTGTTTAGCTCATTTTCTGCAAGGAGCTTTTCAATCTTGCTCTTTGTGCCCCACCAATAGTCGTGGTTGCCCTTTAAGAAAATCTTTCTGCCGGGCAGACTGTCGATAAACTTAAAGTCGGTCACGGTTTCTTCAAGCTTCATTGCCCAGGAAATATCTCCTGCCACAACAACGGTGTCGTCGTCCTTAACAAGGCTTCTCCAGTTCTTTTCAAGCCGTTCTACATAGTCGTTCCAGCCCGAGAAGATATCCATCGGCTTATCCTCGCCGAGCGACAGATGAAGGTCGCCTATTACAAATAGCAACATTACTCAATTCCGAGAGCTCCGAGCACGTACTGAGGCATTTTGTCAACCTCGGTAACATCGGAAAATCTCGCGGTTTTATTCTTAAGTCCCGCAAGCGGAGCGGGTACGGCAGTCTTTGAAATCTCGTTGAGCATATCGACCATATCAAACTCGGTCTCGGGAAGCTCAGCATTAGGCGCAACAGCCTGCAAAACAGCCTTTGAGAACTTATACGGGCTTGCTGTAGAAGCGATTACCGCAGGGGTATTGTCACCTGTCTTATCCACATACTGCTCGTAAACGTTAACCGCAACCGCAGTGTGGGTATCGCAGAGGTAGCCTTCCCGGTCAAAAAGTCTTTTGATAGTAGCCTGAGTCTGCTTATCGTCACAGCAGCCGCCGAAAAATTTGTCGGTGATAACCGCCTTAACGCTGTCGCTGACCTCGTATTTTCCCTCGGTTTTAAGAGCGTTCATCCAATCCCTTGTAGTCTCGTCGCTGTCGCCTGAGAGCTTATAGAGCAGTCTTTCGAGGTTGCTCGACACGAGAATATCCATAGACGGAGAGATTGTTGTATAAAAATGTCTGTTCTTATCATAAACGCCTGTATTAATGAAGTCCGTCAGGACGTTGTTTGAGTTTGAGGCGCAGATAAACTTGTTAATCGGAAGCCCCATAAGGCAGGCATAGTAGCTTGCGAGGATATTTCCGAAGTTACCTGTCGGAACAACAACATTGATTTTATCACCGAAAGCAATTTTGCCGTCATTCACAAGGTCGCAGTAAGCCGAGATATAGTAAACAATCTGAGGAAGAAGTCTGCCCCAGTTGATTGAGTTCGCGGACGAGAAAAGCATATTGTTTTCTGCCAGCTTTTCGGCAATCTCGGGAGTTGTAAAAATCTTCTTAACGCCTGTCTGAGCGTCATCAAAGTTGCCCTTAATTGCGCAAACCTTTACGTTTTCGCCTTCCTGAGTGTTCATCTGGTGCTTCTGCATAGGGCTAACGCCGTCAACAGGATAGAAAACGATGATGTTTGTGTGGTCAACATCCTTAAAGCCCTCTAAAGCCGCCTTGCCGGTATCGCCCGAGGTGGCTACAAGAATAACGGCGTCCTTGCCGTCATATGTCTTTTTAAGCGACTTTGTAAGGAAGTGCGGAAGTATCTGCAACG
>ONPH01000140.1 GCA_900319655.1 uncultured Eubacteriales bacterium | reverse complement strand
TTTCGGCTCGTCTGACTGTCAGTTCCATTTTATTTCTCCTCATCAAAAGCAGAAATTTCCTCGTAGTTGCCGAGAAAACTGAACTCGGGCACTTCCCCGCAAAGTCCGCATAAAAGCTGCGTTAATCCCTCGCTTTTTACGCTGCCGGTAAAGTCAAGGTAAAACAGATATCTGAATTCCTTGCCGGGAATCGGTCTTGATTCAATCTTAGTCAGGTTAAGTCCGAGGTCGTTAAAACGTCCAAGCATAGCGTAAAGCGAGCCCGATTCGTGCGGAAGCGAAAAGCAAAGGCTTACCTTGTTTGCGCTCTCATCAATAAACAGCTTTTTGGAAATTACAATGAACCGTGTTGAGTTGTACGGATTGTCCTGAATATGATTGTCAAGGATTTTTAAACCGTACTCCTTAGCCGCGTTGGGGGAGCAAATTGCTACCAAATTAATTCTTTTTTCCTTGGCGGTGTCGCGTGCGGCAACGGCGGTGTTTGACCATGAAAAAGTCTGAAAGCCGTGCTTTTTGGTGTATTCTGCGCACTGCGAAAGCGCCTGAGGGTGGGATATTACCTTTTCGATATCCGAAAACTCAGCCTGCCTGAGCCCTGCAAGGCAGTGGTCTATCGGCAGACCGAGAACCTTTACGATGTAAAATCTGTATTTCAGAATTAAATCGAATACAGTGGAAACCGAGCCTGCCGTTGAGTTTTCCACAGGCAGAATTCCGAACGCGCATTCGCCGCTTTCGACAGCTTCAAAAACGTCCGCAAAGCCCGGATAGTCTTTGAGCTCGCTGCCGGGGAAAAGCTTCAGCGCGGCGTCGTGGCTGTTTGCGCCCTTAATGCCCTGATATGCGATTTTTGCGTTTGATGAATCGGGGATAGGCGGAGCGCTTTTAATCTCCTCAAAGAGCGCCTTGCCTGCTGCGTTTAAGTTATCCATAAATTTACTCCGGTGTTATTAAAGTGCCTTTTTATGTGAAAAAATCTTTTTTGCAACGCCGTCAAACTGCTTCGGTGTGAGCGACTGTGCGCCGTCCGAGAGCGCGTGAGACGGATCGTTGTGAACCTCAATAATAAGCCCGTCGGCGCCTGCCGCAACCGCCGCCATTGCGAGCGGCTCAACAAGCCAGCTTTTGCCTGAGGCGTGGCTCGGATCCACAACTACAGGCAGGTGAGAGAGCTTTTTGATAATCGGAATTGCCGAAACGTCGAGGGTGTTTCTGGTGTAGGTTTCGTAGGTGCGGATTCCGCGCTCGCACATAATAACCTTGTCGTTGCCGCCTGCCATGATGTACTCGGCACTCATCAGCCATTCCTCAATCGTCGCGCTCAGTCCGCGCTTAAGCAAAATCGGCTTGTCGGTCTTGCCGAGCTCCTTGAGCAGGTCAAAGTTCTGCATATTTCTCGCGCCGACCTGAATAATGTCTACGTTCTCGAACATATCAATGTGCTCTGTGCGCATAATCTCGGTGACGATGGGCAGTCCGGTTTCCTTCCTCGCGATTTTCAGCAGGTCAAGTCCCTCGGACTTCAAGCCCTGAAAGGCGTAGGGTGAGGTTCTTGGCTTGAACGCGCCGCCGCGCAGCAGGGTAGCGCCTGAGGCGCTTACTTCCTTTGCAATCTGCACAATCTGCTCCTCGCTCTCAACCGAGCAGGGGCCTGCCATAATGTGCAGACTTCCGTCGCCTATGCTCACGTTGTCGTTTATTTTGATAACCGTGTTTTCGGGATGAAACTTGCGGTTTGCCTTCTTGTAAGGCTCCTGAACGCGCTTAACGCTCTCGACAATATCCTGAGCGTCGATGTACTCGATATCGACAGTGTGGGTGTCCCCGATAAGTCCGAGCACGGTCGAATGAACGCCGTCCCAGCGGTTAACCTTGACCTCGTAGTCGGTGCAAAGCTTGTCGGTGAACTGAGCGATTTGTTCGGGCGGTGTTGATGGTTTTAATACTATAATCATTTAAATTCCTCCTAATGTAACCTAATATACCCAATATAATAATTTACCACTTTAATTCGATAAAGTCAAGCCTTACGGCAAAAATAAAGCCTGACCAAATTATCGGTCAGGCAAAATTTAGGCAATACCGCATAATTCAGGTATGCGGATTGCGCAGCAAGATTTTTCGTCAGGTTGTACAAATAAATCAAGGTCAGGCTGACGCCTTGCCGAGATTTTTTGGGCAAGCTGACGGAATAATATTCAAGCAAGCCGTGTGCCTTGAATTGTGCGGTGTTGCCTTTATAACATATCATATTTTCCGATGTCGCATAGCTTAATCTCGTGACAGCCGAGCCTTGTGCTCAGCGGCGCAAGCTCCATATAGTCGCCGTAAAGGAATTTGAGGTACTCATCGTACTTCTCAGGTACGGGGAGCATTTGCCCCTCAAAGTCAAGGCGGATTTCGTTTTGGAGCAGCTCTATGGGGAAACTGCCGTTGTACACGTTCCTGCCCATTCCGTCGTAGAGGTACTTGGCGTTTTTCTTGTTCTTGAAAAAGCTGATTGTGTGGTTCATCAGCCACAGGCTGAACCTCAGCGGAAATACCTTTATGCAGAAGTTTGTAACCGCGGTCTGAATACGGCTTCCGTTCTGAGTTTTGCGGTTGTTCCACTTGTTGAGGACGAGCGCGCGTGTGAAAATCGTCATCGCGAGGTGGATTTTCTGACCGAGAGCCGAGTTTGCGGTTTTGTCGTGGCAGAAAATATCGAGCGCGATACCTATGTTGATTGAGTTGTGCGACTTTGCAAGCTCGGTCGCGAAAACCGTGTTGTCAACCCTGAGCTTCGCAAATTCGTAGAAGTTATTTTTGTCGGTCTTGTTTGAGTGGAAGGACAAAAACGGCGGAAGCTCAGACGGAGCAATCTCGCAGAATTTGTCGTAATCCTCTCTGAGCATCATAATGTCGGAGTCGTCGTCCCACGGAATAAATCCGCGATGCCTTACCGCGCCGAGCAGTGTTCCGCCGCCCAAAAAGTAGCGGATATTATGCTTTTTGCAGATTCGGTCAACCTCCATCAGCCCTGCAAGCTGAATTTTCTGTATCGCGTCAAGCCGTCCGTCGTGCGTGTTCGGCAGGCTCGCACCCTTGGCGTTGTCCATATAGCTCATAACGCAGAGCTCAAGCGCGGTTTCGAGCTTTACCGAGGGCTCGCAGCCGTTGTTTTCAAGCTTGCTGCCGAGAACAGCGCAGGCGTTAAGCTCATCCTTACCGCCGAGTGTAACGCGCGTTGTTTCGGGGTAAATATCGTGCAGAACAGCGGCGAGCATTCCCGTGGAAACCGTGGAGTTGATTCCCGTAACGTTGTAAACCTCGTCGCTTTTAAGCTGAGTTAAAGAATATATAATCGCCTTGAAAACGTCGGAAATATAAACGAGCGAGTATTTTCTGTCTGAGTTAAAGAGAGTGTATTCCCCGCCCTTGGCAACCGCCCTGAATAAACCGTCAAACGGAGTTTTAAGCCCTGAGTACG
>ONPH01000109.1 GCA_900319655.1 uncultured Eubacteriales bacterium | reverse complement strand
TGGCAGCCACGAGTCGAAGTCAAACTTTTCGCCTACGCCCATAACTCTGTCGCCGCTGTTCATAATAACGTCGGTGGCAGGATCCATAACAACCGCCTGCGAAGTAACCTTAACTCCGTTGTAAACCGATGCGGTGATTGTCGCTGTACCCTTGCCCTTAGCCTTTGCAAGACCGCTGGTGGGGTTGATCTCGCAAACCGACGGGTCGCTCGAGGTGTACCTTACAATTCCCGTACCCTCGCCCTTGAGGAACTTGCAGAAGAACTGGAAGTTTTCGCCTACGCCCATAATTCGCTTAGGCGTGTTGATGAGCAGCTTTGTCGGGGCTTTAACAACGGTAACGCGGGTTGTGGTCTTAATGCCGTTGTAAGCTGTCGCGGTAACGGTGATTGTGCCGGGGGAGACAGCCTTTGTAAGACAGTCGTACTTGCCGACCGTCGCAACCTTCGGGTTGCTGCTGGTGTATGTAATCCACGAGGTCTTTTCGCCTGCCGGAATACTTGCGTTAATATCGTAGCTTTCGCCTACGCCGAGGTAGAAGTTTGTGCGGTTCAGGTAAATCTTCGTAGGCGCTTTGCCGACGGTGACGGTCGCGTCAACATGGACTCCGTTAAACACATACGCCGTGATTGTCGCCGTGCCGACGCCCGTAGCCTTGACTATACCGCCGTTTGCAATAACCGCGCAGACCTTTGGATTGCTCGATTTATAGCCTACGCTTGCGCAGCCCTCGCCCGACAGGAACGAGGTGTCGAAGTCGTACGTTTCGCCTATTCCGAGCGTTCGCTGGGTACAGTTGATATTGAGCTTGGTAGGAGCTTTAATAACCTTAACCGTGCAGTACTGCTTTTGATTTCCGCAGGTCGCGGTGATTGTAGCAGCGCCGACCTTGTTGGTGTAGATTTTGCCGTTTTTAGCGTATGCAACATTAGAGTTGCTCGATGTATAAACAGGGGTGTAGCGCTTGTCGTAGGATGTCGCGAACAGTGTGCCGACCTCGCCTGCGCCGTATGTAGCGGAGCTGCGGTTGAGGGTAAAGGGAATGGTGGTTCTCGCCTTTAATACAACAAAGAAGGTTACAGGTCTGCCTGCACCGCGGATTTCGGTAATATGGTTTTCGGGGGTAGTTGAGTGCCAGAATACGTCGGAATGGCCGTTGCCGTAGTAAATTCCGATGTGATTGTAGCCGCTGCCGTAGTACTCGGAGTCGGTTACGAACTGCCAGATAATGTCGCCCTTTTCGAGCAGACCTGAGTTGAGCATTGTCGCCTTGTTATCAAAGTAGTAGCGGCTTATTCTGTAGTCGCGGTAGAGCGTTACCCAGCCGGTCTCGGCAGGGACAAGGTACTTTTTGCTCGAAACGCTCTGCAATACGTGCCATACAAAGCCTGTGCAGTTTGTAACAGGCTCGGTTGTCGGCAGACCGTAGTTGCCGGTCGCGTACCTGCTGCTCTGATCGCCGTTGGGCATACGGTAGTCGCCGTCGTTGTCAAACGGAGTGCCGAGGTAGTAGTTGGGATATTTACCGTTGTGGTCGCGGTCCTTAAGCCACTGCTGGTAGGTGTTGTAGTTAATTCCGAGAACATCGCAAAAGCTGTTGTAGCCCTTGTGCAGGGTGTTTACAACATTGTCCGAGGTAACCGGAACATAGCCCGAGGCAACGGTGACGGTGCAGGTCGCCTTGTGGCCCGATACGGTGTCCTGAGCGTAAATTGTGGTGCTTCCCGTGCCGACAGCGGTTAAAAATCCGCCGCCGCGCTCAATTTTCGCGATATTTGAATTGTTGGTGTAGTAAGCGACCTTGTTTGTTGACGAGCCGTCGGTATAAAACGAGTTGATGTCAACAGTGTCGCCTACGCTGATAAACAGCGATTTTGCGCTCAAATAGAGCGATTTTGTAGCCGCCTTGTAGGTCGAAACCGCGACAATCGCGATTGAGGCTACAAGCAATACCGCAACCGCTATTGCGGTAATTCTTACAACAACTTTTTTCATATAATGCACCCCTGATTTTATTATAGAATATATCAATGTAATTCTACCATATGTTGTTTCTTATTTCAACAAAATTACAGAGATGTAACAATATATGCGAATAAGGAAATAAAAACGGAACGAACCTTTCAGTCCGCTCCGAATATAACTGTTATTCTTCAAAAAGAGGTGTGGAGAAGTACCTTTCCGCGGTGTCGGGAAGGACGGTGACAACGGTTTTTCCCTTGCCGAGCTTTTTGGCAAGCTTAAGCGCCGCCGCAACGTTTGTTCCGCTCGAAATTCCGCACATCAAGCCTTCCTCACGCGCAAGGCGCTTTGCGGTGTTGAGCGCTTCCTCGTCGGTAACAACGTAGATTTCGTCGTAAATTTCCTTGTTGAGAATATCGGGAATAATGCCGTCACCGATACCCATCTGCAGGTGAGTTCCGATTGTTCCGCCTGCCAAAATCGCGGCGTTTTCGGGCTCAACCGCCCAAATTTCAATGTCGGGATACTGCGCCTTTAGCACCTCACCGATACCCGTAATCGTTCCGCCTGTGCCGATACCCGAGCAAAAGCCGTCAATCGGGCCTGCGCACTGCTGCATAATCTCAAGCGCAGTGTAGCGCTTATGAGCCTTTACGTTATTTATGTTGGCAAATTGCTGGGGAACAAACACCTTGTCGCTTTTCTCCTTCATTTTAAGCGCCATTTGCAGGCACTCGTCAATGCAGGCGCCGATATCGCCTGCGTCGTGAATCAGCTTAACCTCAGCGCCGTAGTGACGGATAAGCTTGCGCCTTTCCTCGCTCACCGAGTCGGGCATAATGATAATGGTGCGGTAGCCCTTAACCGCGCCGACAAGTGCAAGTCCGATACCCTGGTTTCCGCTGGTGGGTTCTACGATAATGCTGTCCTTGTCAATCAAGCCCTCTTTTTCAGCCTGCTCAATCATATTCAGCGCTGTGCGCGTCTTGATTGAACCGCCAACGTTGAGCGCCTCGAACTTTACGAGAATGTCTGCGCTGTCGGGCTCGGGCATACGGTTTAATTTGATAAGAGGCGTTTGTCCGATCGCCTCGAGTACGTTGTTGTAAATCATCATTCAATACCTTGTTTTCCAATTAGTTAAGCTTGTTTCCGCATTTGGTGCAGAAATTGCTTCCAACCGTTACGGGCGCTCCGCACTTTGTGCAAAACCTCGGCTGTGCCTGCTGAGGGGGAGCAGGCTGAGGCGGCATTTGCTGTACAGGCTGCTGCTGCGGCGGCATTTGCTGAGGAAGAACGCCCGACGGAGTTCTGCTCTCATAATCCAAAAACTGCTCAACAGGGAGTTGAATTAACGCGCCCTTTACATTAAGCAATCCGTCAACATATGCAGTGTAGTCCTGAGCGTGTTTTTGATACCTTGCGCCGAACGCCTGAATAATAGTATATCTCAGGTTAACCGCTATGCCGTTTTGGTAGGGCATAAAGTGAGCGGTAATCGAACCGCCGTTCATATTGTACTTAAAGGAATAGTTAAGCCCAAACTGCAAGGTCTTGAACGGATCCGCCTTGCAGTCCTTGCCGAACCTCTGATTTGCCGCGTTATAAAAAGCGTCATAAACAAGCTTCATCGGTGCGGGATAAAAGTAAACTAAATCTCTTCTCATAATAACCTCCTGAAAAAATCTATTTTGCAACTACAATCGTGAGCATTACAAGGTCGTCATTGCCGGTGTTGATGATGGTGTGCTCAGAGCCCTTCGGACAGATGTGCATAACCCCTGCCGAAAGCTCTTCCTCAGCGCCGTCGCAGACAGCCTTGCCTGTTCCCGAAAGAATATAATTCATATCATCGCCTGAATTCTGCGTATGCAGTCCTATACTTCCGCCCGGGTGAATTGCGGTCGGGACAATGCGGTATTTTTCATCGTTGTACATCCGCACCGTCATTTCTCCCGTGCCGTTGTTCATACACGGCATTGTGATTTCATTCAGCTTGTTAAAATCAATAATCATTTGCACTTGCTCCTACTTTACAATTAAATTATCCAAGGCTGCCTGCTATAGTATAGATTAATGCTGTAAATCAGAATTTATTCTACTGTAAACTCTGTCCAATCAATATGATTATACTGCATTACATCGTCCGCTTTTTTCATACCGAGTTTTTCATAAAACGGTATCGCTTTATCATTGACGATCAGGTATACGGCGATATCCTTTTCGCCGCCTGCAACGGAAAGTGCCGTTTTCATCAGACGGGAGCCGATCCCCTGATGCAGATACGCTCTGTCCACGCCCAGATCTGTTATATACAGCCAATAAGCATAATCCGTTAATCCGAATAAGACACCAACGATCTTATGCTCTTGATTTCTTGCGACAAGGCTGACGGACACATTATCGACCAGTTTTTTGATCCGTTGTTCAAAGCGTTCCTTCGGATACTGCGAGCCTAAGTCTGTCCTTTTAAGAAAATCAATGTATTCCTCAGATGACAGGCGTTCCTCCT
>ONPH01000108.1 GCA_900319655.1 uncultured Eubacteriales bacterium | reverse complement strand
AGACGACAACCGCACCGTGCTCTACGTTTCGCACAATATGAATACGATTCAGGATTTGTGCAACCGCTGTATTGTGCTCGACAAGGGCAAAAAGGTTTATGACGGCGATGTGGACGAGGCGATAAAGCTCTATATGGGCGGTGACAACGACGAGTTCTTCTCGTTCAATTACGAGGGAGACAAACATAAATATCCCGTCAAGCACCGCGACATCAACCTTACAAACGTCAAGTACAACGGCAGAACCTCAAATATCTTTTATCCCGGTGAGGAAATGTTCCTCGAGCTCGACTGGAAAAATTTGTCGGATATTGATAATCTAAGCCTTAGAATTGAGGTTTACGACTACCGCCGTTACCCGATAACCGCATTTTTGGTTGACAATGTGTACAGCGGAAAGAAGGATGAAAACGGAAATATCCGCCTAAAGCTCAATATTGAGCAGCTTGCGCAGGGTGTGTATTATACGCGGTATATTTTCATGCAGAGGTTAAAACCCGACTCCGAGCCCGAAACCGTTGAAGCCGCCGCAGGTCTTGTATTCAGAAAAACAAGGCGGACTGTCGGTGAGCAGATGTGGAAAAAGTCTTGGGGAAGCGTAATTATGGGCGAGGCAGAAGTAATAGATAATTAAAAACTTACTAGGGTTCGGTCTTGACCAAACCCTACAATTTTTATCTATAAAGTTTTCTTTTTAGTTCCGCAACGGGCAGACCGACAACGTTAAAATAATCGCCTCTGATTTGCTTAATCAGTACGCCGCCCTTGCCCTGAATACCGTAGGCGCCTGCCTTGTCCATCGGCTCGCCTGTCTCAACATAATCGCGGATTTCCTTTTCGCTGAGCTTGTAAAACTCAACCTCAGTCACCTTCGAAAAGCTAATCGGTTCACCCTTGCCGTAAATCGCGCAGCCCGTAATAACCCTGTGCGTTTTGCCCGAGAGCATTTTGAGGATTTCAACAGCGGCTTTCTCGGATTTCGGCTTTCCTATCATCTGATTATCGACAAACACACCGGTGTCACAGCCGATAACAATGTCGTCGGGGTGAAGCTTATAGACCGCCTCAGCCTTTTGACGCGCTAAAAATTCGGGGATGTCGTATAAATTTACATTTCCGTCGATAGTCTCGTCAATGTTGGCCGGTATAATCTTAAAGCTGTCGCAGATAAGGCTCAAAAGCTCTTTTCTGCGCGGAGAAGCGGAAGCTAAAATAATCATATTATTACCTCATTTCTACATATATTCTACTACAGAAAGGTTTGGTTGTAAATAATTTTTTAAATTACCCTTGACAATAGCGTATAACGGTGTTATAATAAACCTACCAAACACGTAGGAATAATAAGCAATACAGAAAAGAAGGGTTTTTATGGTTATATTAGGTTTAACGCGATGTTGATTTTGCCGTATCCGTTTCAAAATCATTATAAAATTATTTAAGGAGTAAATTATGAAAGTATATAACAAAATCACAGACATCATCGGCAACACACCTCTTTTAAAGCTCAGCAACTACATTGAGGATAACAAGCTCGAGGCTGACATCTTCGCAAAGCTCGAGTACTTTAACCCGGCAGGAAGCGTAAAGGACAGAATCGCCAAGGCTATGATCGACGAGGCAGAGGCAAAGGGTATCATCAAGTCAGGCGCGGTTATCATCGAGCCGACCAGCGGCAACACAGGTATCGGGCTTGCAAGCGTTGCGGCTTCCCGCGGATATAAAATTATCCTCACAATGCCCGAGACCATGAGCGTTGAGCGCAGAAATCTTTTGAAGGCATACGGCGCAGAGCTCGTGCTCACCGACGGCGCAAAGGGAATGAAGGGCGCTATTGAAAAGGCAAACGAGCTTGCAGAGCAAACTCCGAACAGCTTTATCCCCAGCCAGTTCAAAAACCCTGCAAACCCCGAAATTCACGTGCGCACAACCGGTCCCGAGATTTGGGAAGACACCGACGGCAAGGTTGATATCTTCGTAGCAGGCGTCGGCACAGGTGGTACGCTCTCAGGCGTAGGCAAGTACCTCAAGGGCAAAAACCCGAATGTCAAGGTTGTAGCCGTTGAGCCTGCAGGCTCTCCCGTGCTTTCAAAGGGTACTCCCGGACCGCATAAAATTCAGGGAATAGGCGCAGGCTTTGTGCCCGATACCCTTGATACAAAAATCTACGATGAGATTATCACGGTTGAAAACGACGACGCGTTCGCAACAGGCAGAACCCTCGCCAAAAACGAAGGCGTGCTTGTCGGAATTTCCTCAGGCGCGGCAGTTTGGGCGGCTACAGAGCTTGCAAAACGCCCCGAAAACAAGGGCAAGGTTATTGTAGCTCTGCTTCCCGATACAGGCGAGCGTTACCTTTCAACCCCGATGTTCGCGGATTAATTACAAACAAAAACGGCGGCTCAAACCAATTGGTAAGAGCCGCCGATAATTATTTAAATATTAGATGTTCATATGCTTTTTAAGCGCAGCGAAGGTTTCCGAGCTGATAACGTGCTCAATCTTGCATGCGTCGTTAACCGCGGTTTCCTCGTCAACGCCGATAGAGATAAAGAACTTGCTCAGCACCTTATGGCGTTCATAGGTTCTGTCGGCAACCTCAAGTCCCAAATCGGTCAGGGTTATTCCGCCGTCCTTAGCTACGTTTATGTAACCGCCGTCGCGCAAAAGTCCCATGGCACGGCTTACGCTGGGCTTTGAATATCCCATTTCATCGCAAATATCAATCGCGCGTACAAAGTTCTTTTTCTGCGACAATACATATATAGTTTCAAGATACATCTCGCCTGATTCTTTAAGCTGCAAAGCAATCACTTCCTTTGATTTATATTATACCATAAAGCAAGTTTTTAATCAATATATTTTTGCTTTTATGTTATTTCAAAAATCAATACTTGATTTATTTTGAAAATAGTAGTAAAATAATGTGGTGTAATTTATGGATAATCAAAAAGGAAGTGTACAAATGTTAACACTTGATAAAATCTACCATGCGTCCTACGTGCTTAAGGACGTAATCAGACATACCCATATCGTAAAGGCTGAGGGCATTTCCGACGACTGCGAGGTTTACCTAAAGCCCGAAAACCTGCAAATCACAGGTTCGTTTAAGGTCAGAGGTTCAGGTTATAAAATCTCACAGCTCACCCATGACGAAAAGAAAAGGGGCGTAATCGCCTGCTCGGCAGGTAACCACGCTCAGGGCGTTGCGCTTGCCGCTACAAAGTACGGCATCAAGTCGCTCATCTGTCTGCCCGACGGCGCTCCTATCTCAAAGGTCGAGGCTACAAAGGGCTACGGCGGCGAGATTTGTATGGTTCCCGGCGTTTATGACGACGCCTACAACGAGGCTTTAAGGCTCAGGGACGAGAAGAACTACACCTTTATCCATCCCTTCGACGACGAAAACGTAATCGCAGGTCAGGGTACAATCGGTATCGAAATTCTCAACGAAATGCCCTACGTTGACGCAGTTGTTGCCGCAATCGGCGGCGGCGGACTTCTCTCAGGCGTAGCCTGCGCGATTAAGAGCCTTAACCCCAAAATCAAGGTTTACGGCGTTCAGGCTGAGGGTGCTCCGTCAATGTACGAGTCAATCAAGCAGGGCAAGCCCGTTTCGCTCGACAAGGTGTCCACAATCGCCGACGGTATTCAGGTTAAGGAGCCGGGCGAGCACACCTTTGAGTACGTCAAAAAGTATGTTGACGATATCGTAACCGTAAGCGACGACGAAATCGCTTCCGCTATTCTTAAGCTCATCGAAACTCAAAAGATGATTGCCGAGGGCGCAGGCGCTGCACCTTTGGCGGCTGTTATGTACAACAAGCTCCCCGTTAAGGGCAAAAAGGTTGTCTGCATTGTTTCGGGCGGTAATATCGACGTTACAATCCTCAACCGTGTAATCAAGCGCGGACTGCTCATGAGCGGCAGACAGCAGACCTTGTGCATTGAGCTCCAGGATAAGCCCGGTCAGCTCGTTGCGGTGTCAAAGATTATCGCCGACCGCGGCGGAAACGTAATCTCAGTTCACCACGAGAGGGCAGGCGAGGGCTCAGACGTTAACGGCTGCTACCTCAGAATTATCATCGAGACCAGAAACTTCGACCACGTAAAGGAAATTTCAAAAGCGCTTACAGACGCAGGATTTAAACTTATTTAAGGAGTAATCAATATGGAAAAGATTTATACAAAGAACGCGCCCGACGCAATCGGACCGTATTCACAGGCGGTAAAGGCAAACGGACTTGTTTTTACCTCGGGACAAATCGCAATCAACCCTGAAACAGGCGACGTTGAGGCAACTACAATCTCAGATCAGACCGAGCAGGTTTGCAAAAACCTCAAAAACGTGCTCGAAGCCGCTGGCAGCTCTCTCTATAAGGCTGTTAAGACCGTTTGCTTCCTCGCAGATATGAACGACTTTGCGGCGTTTAACGCTGTTTACGGCGAGTACTTTTCCTCAAAGCCGGCTCGTTCATGCGTAGCGGTAAAAACCCTTCCCAAGAACGTTC
>ONPH01000107.1 GCA_900319655.1 uncultured Eubacteriales bacterium | reverse complement strand
GGGCAGGTACGATTACGCCTCTTATACAAACTAAAACCATAGCGGAAGCCGGCGGCATAAACGCTGCCGGTTTCTTTTTATTTTAAATATTATTTTCTTTGCTTTTATTGCATATAACAGCGATGTGTGATAGAATATTATTGTATATTATCCTAAAAAAGCGAAGGGAGATTTAAATATGAGAAAAACCAAAATTGTCTGCACAATCGGTCCGTCGTGCAACACTAAAGAAAAGCTGCTTCAAATGATTGACGCGGGTATGAACGTTGCGCGAATCAATATGTCTCACGGCGATTACAGCGTGCTTGAGGGCGTTTTTGCTACCCTTAAAGAGGCGATTGCCGAGAGCGGAAAAAATATTGCAATTTTGCTCGACACCAAGGGCCCCGAGGTGCGCGTCACCACCTTTAAGGACGGCGCCGCCGAGCTGGTTGAAGGTCAGGAATTTACCTTCTATAAGGAGCTCGAGGAGGGCGACTCAAACGGCGTCGCAATCTCATATCCCAGACTGATCGATATGTGCAACAAGCCCGGAAACATCCCCATTGAAGGCAGAGAGGTTCTGCTTGACGACGGTATGATTTCGCTGACCGTAACAAAGGTTTATCCCGAAAAAATCACCTGCAAGGTCAACAAGGGCGGCAGACTGACCAACCGCAAGAGTATAAACATCCCCGGCTACCACATCAGTATGCCGTACGTAAGCGCTCAGGACAGGCGCGATATTGAGTTCGGTCTGCAGCACGGCGCAAACGTTGTCGCGGCTTCGTTTGTCCGCAATCACGAGGACGTCCGAACTCTGCGCGATTATATCGACAGCATCGGCTACGAGCATGTTGAAATTATCGCGAAAATCGAGAACCAGAGCGGTGTTGACGATATGGATATGATTATCGACTACGCTGACGGTATTATGGTTGCAAGGGGCGATATGGGCGTTGAAATCCCGTTCATCAAGCTGCCTGAAATTCAGAAAATGTTAATCCGCAAGTGCGTTGCCAAGGGCAAGTACGTTATCACCGCAACCCAAATGCTCGAGAGTATGACGACTTCTCCGCGTCCGACGCGTGCCGAAATCAGCGACGTTGCAAACGCCGTGTACGACGGCACAAGCGCGGTTATGCTGTCGGGCGAATCCGCAGCCGGTAAGTACCCTGTAGAGAGCGTTAAGGCGCTCAGCGACATCTGCACCGAGGCTGAGAGCAATGGCGAGTTTGCGGCGCTGCATAAATTTATCGAAGAAAATTCCTTTGAAGATCCCAACGTTCTGCGCGGAAGCATCTGCAAGGCGGCAAAGGAGATCGCCAAGGAAGTAGGCGCAAAGGCGATTTTGGTTGAAAGCGCCACCGGCAGAGTCGCAAGGGCTATGGTTCATTTCAGACCTGAGGTTCCCGTAATCGCGGTTGTTACCAGCGAGCTCGTCTGCAAAAAGCTCTGCCTCAACTGGGGCATTACCGCTTTGCTCGGTGAGGAAATGGTAAATTCCGACGACATTACCGTTCAGGCGATGGAAAAGGCGTGGAGCACAGGTATGTTCCAAAAGGGCGATATCGTGGTTGTGCTCTCATCAAACAAGACCGTGCCCACCTCAAGCACAGATTCGCTCAACATAAGAATTATGTAATATGAGCAATATAGTTTTAATCGGAATGCCCGGCTCGGGCAAGAGCACGGTCGGAGTTTTACTCGCAAAGGCACTGGGATATTCGTTTGTCGATACCGATTTGATTATTAGCCGTAAAGCCGGAAAACCGCTTCAAAAAATCCTCGACGAGGACGGTCTCGACCGTTTTTTGGAGCTTGAGGAAGAGGTTGGCTGTACACTCGACTGCGATTACACGGTCGTCGCGACAGGCGGTTCGATGGTACTGTCAAAAAACGCGATGGAGCACCTGAAATCTATCGGCACAGTGGTGTATATTAACGTCGCGTTTGACGAGATTAAGCGCAGGGTGACAAACATCACGACGAGGGGCATTGTCTTTCACAAGGACGAAACGCTCAAAAACGTCTTTGACCAAAGAACTCCGCTTTACCGCGGCTACAGCGACATAACCGTCGATATCCCTTCGGAAAATTTCACGGTTGAACAAAGCGTTGATACCCTGGTGGAAAAGCTCCAAAAATAAAAATACCATAAAATAGCAAATATTTATAAATATTCACCGTTTGTGATTTTTTATAGGGTTACAGGCGGTGATTGTTTTTTGGTACTAAATGGTGTTTTTTGGTAAAAATGATTATATTCAACCAAACTGTCATTGACAAATTGGAAATATGCAAACATTTAAATAAAATATGTGATATAATATGGTCACAAAACGTGGATATTTATTTTAACAGTCAGTGTTTTGTTTTATGCAAATATCGGAAGATAATAAACAATTCACAAGCTTAAAAATATCCTGTTTTTACAGAATGTTATCATATTACAGAATGGGGAGATTTGCATGACTTTCCACGATAGGTTAAATGACTACATTCTGCAGGCTAAATGTTCAAGCAAAGAGCTTGCGCAGGCTTCAAAGCTATCGGAAGGTACAATCAGCAGGTACAGAAAGGGCTACAGAGTTCCCAACGTCCGCGGAGACCACTTCGCGGGACTTACCAAGGGTCTGTACGGGCTTTTGTCAAAACAGGATCCGGACATTACCGAGGAGGAGATTTCCGAATCGCTCAAAAAGCTGATCGACAAAAGCTACGGCATTGATTATGACACCTTCATCGAAAAGCTGAAGCAGCTGTTAAGGGGTTTTGAAATCAGTAATAACGAACTGGGAAGAAGGCTCAATTACGATCCTTCTTATATTTCAAGAATTCTCTCCGGACAGCGCCGTCCGGCGGACATACGCAAGTTTAACGCGAACGTGGCATATTATATAGCCCATCAGAAGGCAGATGAATTAGAGCCTTCGACAATTTGTGAGGTTTTGGGCTGTGACGGCAAGGTCGTTGAAGACCGTGACCGCCTGCAGGAAGAAGTTGAAAATTGGCTGTCATCTTAATAATGATGCAGCAAGGCGATACTTAAATTCACGCGCATTTTTTTCGGCACGCCGTAAAAGGGCGTTTCAGCACATATTTTATCTCAAAGATTCACAGAAACCGCAAATGTCAAACCTCTGTGGAATCCCCCGCAGTTTTTTGAATTAACAGGCACCTCCCTTTTTTTGGCCGGCGCCTGTTTCTTTTTAAACCTTTCTATAATAATAACCCGGCTCAAATTAAACGAGCCGGGTTTTTAATGTAAATAAAACTCCTGCGTTTTGATTCCGCCGTTACAGAAGCTTTGCCTTACGTTCACGCTTTCCAAAGGCGGACGATAGTGCCCACCGGCACTTATATTATCGTTCCGCCGCCGACAACCACATCGCCGTCGTACAGCACAACCGCCTGTCCCTTTGATATCGCCCTTTGCGGCTCGTCAAACACAACCCTGATTGTGTCTTTGTCAAGCTGCGTAACCGTCGCAGGCTGTTCCTTCTGATTATATCGAACCCTCGCGCAAACGCGCAGGGGGCTTGTAATCTCGTCAACCGTAATCAGGTTGATATCGTTTGCCAAAAGCTCCTTTGAAAAAAGCGAGGCGTTATCGCAAAGCACAACGCGGTTGTTTTCGAGGTCTTTTTCCTTGACGTACATCGGTGCAGGCAGGGCAAGTCCAAGCCCTTTTCGCTGACCGACGGTGTAGCCGATTATACCCTTGTGAGTACCCAAAACATTTCCCTCGGTGTCGACAAAATCGCCCTTGGGGTAGTCCTTGCCGGTGTACTTCCTGATAAACGCGGTGTAGTCGCCGTCGGGCACAAAGCAAATGTCCTGGCTGTCGTGCTTTTCGGCGTTAATCAGCCCGAGACTCCGCGCAACCTCACGCGCCTCGTCCTTTGTCATTTCTCCGAGCGGAAACAGGATTTTCGAAAGCTGTTCCTGCGTCAGAGAATACAGCACGTAGCTCTGGTCTTTTGACGCATCCACTGCCTTTTTCAGCAGATATCTGCCGGACTTTTCGTCGTACTCTACGCGCGCGTAGTGGCCTGTCACCACGCAGTCAAAGTTCAAAACCTCAGCACGGTTTACAAGCTCTTTAAATTTGATAAAACGGTTGCAGTCAATGCACGGGTTCGGCGTTGCGCCGTTTTCGTAGGCGCTAATAAACCGCGATATCACGTTTTCCTTAAAGCTGTCCTTGAAGTTGTACACGGTGTGCGGAATTCCGATGTTCCGGCAAGCGCTGCGCGCGTCGTCAATATCGTCGAGCGAGCAGCAGCTTTTCTCGCTGCACACAATGTCGCCGTTATCGTACAGCTTCATTGTGATACCCTCGCACTTGTAGCCGAGCTTTTGCGTAAGGTACGCCGCGACCGAGCTGTCTACTCCGCCGCTCATCGCAATCAGGGCTTTCTTCTTTGTCGGTTCTGTCATATGATGATACCTTCTTTTTTTCTACAGAATAGTATATTCTGCTATCTTCATAAGGGCAAGAACTTTTTCAAACAAAAAACCGGGCGCTGTTTGCAGCGCCCGATCTAATCAGCTATTCCATTCAGAAAGTAATT
>ONPH01000106.1 GCA_900319655.1 uncultured Eubacteriales bacterium | reverse complement strand
ACAAAAGCGCGAGCAGGATATAGAGCATATGCGGTTTTGTGTAGCTAATTATCTTTCTTACAACACTCACAGCTCTGCCTCCTTTAACTGGGACAAACAAATCTCCTTGTATTCCTTACAGCTTTCCAAAAGCTCGGCGTGAGTGCCCTCGCCCGCGAGTTTTCCGTCCTCGAGCACGAGGATTTTGTCCGCGGACATAACCGTTGAGCAACGCTGGGTAACAACGATATATGTCGTGTCTTTGTTTTTAAGAAGCGCGCTTCTCAGCGCTTTTTCCGTCGCGAAATCGAGAGCCGAAAAACTGTCGTCGAGGATAACGAGCTCGGGCGAGCCGACTATCGCTCTGGCGATACAAAGCCTCTGGCGCTGACCTCCCGAGAAATTAGCTCCGCCCTGGGCGACGCTTTTGTCGAGATCAAGGGCAAAATCAGCCTGAGCGGTTTTAAGCGCTTTAATAATCTGTTCGTCTGTAGCGTTCGGGTTCTGCCAGAGCATATTTGAGCGGATCGTTCCGCTGAAAAGCACCGATTTCTGAGGAACAACGCCGATTCTTCCGCGAAGCTGGGAAAACGGATATTTCTTTACGTCAACGCCGTTTACCTCGACCGTTCCGAAATCCGCGTCATAATATCTCAAAATAAGGCTCAGAAGCGTGGATTTTCCCGAGCCTGTTGTTCCGATTATGCCCGTGAAGCTTGAACGCTCTATTTTAAAGCTGATGTTCTCGAGCTCGCTGTCGCCCTCGCCATAGGAGAACGTAACATTCTTGAATTCTACCTCGGGAGCGGATTTATCGGTTTTAACTTTTTGTGTATTCAACTGCTTAACGGACGGCTCTGTTTCGAAAACTTCGTTTATTCTCGACGCCGACGCCTCGCCTCTGGAGAGAAGCACAACGAGATTCGCGAGAACTATCATCGCGAGTAAAATCTGAGTCATATAGCTTACAAGCGCGACGATATCGCCCGACATCAGCGCGCCCGAGTTAACCTTTCCCGCGCCGAACCAGAGAATCAGCATAACCGCGCCGTAAGCGACCGCGTAGGTCGCGGGGTTCAACAGAGCGGAAAGTCTGCCCGCTCTTACCGATAACGCGCAAAGATTTTCGGCTTCGCCGTCGAGGTTTTCCTGCTGAGCTTTTTGTTTTGAGAACGCTCTAATAACCCTGTTGCCCGAGAGGTTTTCCCTCGACAACAGCGAAATTCTGTCTAAGCTCGACTGAATTTTCTTGTAAAACGGAAGCGACTTTGTCATAACGAGGTAAAGAATCACCGCGATCGCCGCCGAAGCTCCGAAGAAAATCAGCGAAAGCTCCAGATTTATAAAGCACGCCATAACGAGCGCGCCGATAATAAGAAACGGCGCTCTCAGAAGAAGCCTCATCGTCATCGCGACGTTAGCCTGTACGGCGTTGATGTCGCTTGTCATTCTCGTAATAAGCGCGGGAGTACCGATTTCGTCGAGCTGTTTGTGCGACAGCGTGCCGATATGCTTAAACAGCGCGTCGCGGATTTTTGTACCCGCGCCCTGAGAGGTGTAGGACGCCATATACTGACAAACGAGCGCGGAGCTCAAGCCCACCGCCGCAAGCAGAAGCAGGACGATTCCCATATTAAAAATGTAACCCGTATCTTTTTTCAGGATTCCGTTGTCGATGATTCCCGCCATAACGAGGGGAACGAAAAGCTCAAGCACCGCCTCAAACAGCTTGCACAGCGGCCCGACGATAAGCTGAAGCTTATAATCCTTTAAAAATCGCCTTAATTTAAACATTGTTTTCCGTCCTTGTGAGTTATGCTAACCTTGTGAGTTATGCTAGGGTAACAGAAGTAATCCGAACCACGCTTTAAACGGAGTAATTTTGACGCTTTACGGCTTGTCGAACAGTCAGCAGGCGTCAGCCTGCTAACATTCTCCGCACCGCAAATCGCCTAAAATTCCAACCGTTTAAAGTTCAAAGAAGTTTTGTCGAGGCAGATTTTCGTCTGACTGCGGCAAAAGCAGAACAAACCCTGACGGGTTTGCGAGCATTTTAACAAAAGGCAGGCGAAAAGCTGTCCGACAAAACCGAGGTTCGGATTGCTCCTGTTACCCTTACATTATAAACTATGTTTAATATTAAAGCAAGAGAAAGCGGGAAGCAGGAAGCGAATGTCGAGCAGACAGAGCGGCTTCCCGCTTCCCGCTTAAATAATTATTTCTCCTTCGACTTTGACAGCAGTCCCGCTATAACCGAGCCCGATACGGCGGCGCAGATTCCTCCCGCGGCGGCGGTGAGCGCTCCCGTGATTATTCCGACGGCTCCGTTTTCGTTCACCGCCTTTTCCACTCCCGAAGCCATAAGATATCCGAAGCCCGATATGGGCACTGTCGCTCCCTGTCCCGCGAAATCGACGAACGGCTTGTACAGCCCGAGAGCCGTGAGAATCACGCCCGCTACGGTAAAGCCTGTCAGTATTCTCGCGGGAGTCAGCGAGGTTTTGTCAATTAAAAGCTGTCCGATAACGCAGATAAAACCGCCTGTAATAAAAGCGATAACAATGTCCATAATTTTTCTTCCTTTGTTTTTTCTGTTTTTTGAAAACTTTAAGCAACAAGAAAGCGCGTCCGCCTTTCGTGTATATTACGATTATACAGATTGTTGTACTTTCCTGCCAAATAAATAATGTGATAGTTTTCTGAAAATTTGTGAAGCACTTCTGATTTTTTGATTTATTATGCCCCAAAAAATGATTTTTATGTTATACTGTTTACGTTACAATAAATTATTATGCCCTTAAAAGGAGTGAAAAGCATGGTTGAGGTTAAAAACCTGACTAAGCGCTACGGAAACGTAACCGTTGTTGACGATATCAGCTTTTCGGTGGACAACGGCGAAATCCTCGGCTTTCTCGGCCCTAACGGCGCGGGTAAAAGCACGACGATGAATATGATTACGGGTTATATTTCTTCAACGTCGGGCACAGTTACAATTGACGGTGTTGATATTCTTGAAGACCCGAAAGAGGCAAAGACAAAAATCGGTTACCTTCCGGAAATGCCGCCGCTTTATGTGGATATGACAGTAAGAAAGTACCTTGAATTTATGTTTGACCTTAAGACATATGATCTCATACTTTGAAAAGCCGTTATCGACCAGAATACTGGGACGCATAAAATCAGTGGCCTGCGTTGTTTCATTTGCAATTCGCTGCTGTGTTGCTGCTAAACTAAAATCGCCCCCCTGTTGTTCGCCGGATTCCGGGTTCATTGCAATATAAACATTCTCCGAAGTATTCTCGCTATCTGTGACTGAAACCATCGGGGCTGCTTCTTTCATTGCGAGCTCAATCAGCTCTTTCTCGCGCTTAATCCTGCGGTTCTCGAAATCAGGGCTATTCTGTGAGTATCCTTCCAATTTCAGATCATTGACTATAGCTTCTTTAATAGAGATATTGACGACTTTGTCCCCCTCCAAGTCAACATAATCACGCATATTTTTCATGACTGCTGTATCAAACAGAGCTGCAATATCTTCTTTTACTCTTTTTCTAGTTCTCTTTCTGATCTCGCTTGAAATCTCGACGTTAACTTCATTGTCAAAGATCACACATGCCTGACGATACAGACCTAGAAAAACGGCTTCCTTAGCTTCCTCCGGGAGCTTAAATACAGCGCGTCTTGTGAAATCGGAATATGATTTCTTAAAAGCATCAGGACTTCCATAAATAATCCTTGTTCCATAAGCTTTGTGAATATAGGATTTTTCCAAATTCTCAATTCGTTCATTGTTTCCATCAATCCGGTTCTTCACATTGTCAAAAAAGACTCCATAATTCTCTGCCAACTGTGCAAAACGCCTCCGAAGGATTCTGTAAGTTGTTATTTCCAACTGCTCCCTGCCGTATTTTTTGATCAGTTGAATCTGATTGCTAAGATTACTCTGGAACTGATCTGTAACATCCGCCAACGTGCTTTTTCCAGCAGGGATTACAAAGAATAGTTTTTTATTTTCCGCTTTTCTAATCACATCTTGCGCAGTTTGCCTGCTGTCCTTATTAGGGTCATAGTCAATCTTATTAAAGTTATCTAATGCGGACCTTCCCATACCAGTGCCAAGCTCCATAAGCTTATTATCAAGCTCTATGACCATTTTATAGCACAAATAGCGGGCAGCTACAGGATGGGTGTGTCCCAAAAAGCTATAGACATTCAAAGGAGAGTTTTTATGCATTACCATTGAGTCATATGCCTCGGGAAATACCTCATTGGCAACTTCAAATTGATGATCCTTGACATGTTTGATCATAATCTTGGCAAATTGCTCAACTGCATCCGTTTTCTTTGTCACTTCAGAGATTGCTGTGCTATATTCTTTCAAATTCGGATGTGAAATATCACAATTTTTCTCAGCCATTCTCACTTTATCTGCATTTAGGAGATCATCAACCTTTCCTTCGATAAGGCTCAAATAATCGTCTAATTTGCAGACAGGTTCTTCTATGCTGTCTTCAATAACATCAAATGCCTCATCTCTAAGTGCCCCCAGCCTCGTTCCTTCATCCCCGCTTGTCTCTTTTTCAAAATATCGGGTATACATATCAGCAATGTCCGGAATCTTCACCGTTGGATCCGATTTCTGTTTTGCCATTGCATCTTTAACCT
>ONPH01000157.1 GCA_900319655.1 uncultured Eubacteriales bacterium | reverse complement strand
CGCGTGAAAAACACAAACAGGTACACCGCGTAATCGAAAACCGAGGTGTGGTTTGATATAACAACCGCCGCGCCCTTGATATGCCTGCTCTGAACGTTTTTGTCCTGATAATAGACCTTTGTTCTGAAAATGAGCTTTTGCACCGGGTAGGCGGTGATTTTTACAAACCAGTTAAAAAAATCAATCAGCATTACCAAGCTTTTCCTTTATATACAAATGAAGTCCCTTTACGCTGTTAAGTCCGCTGTCGCCGTCCGGGAAGGGGATCTTATACTCGTCGCGGAGCTGTGAGATTATCGCGAGATAATCAAGGCTTGTGCCGCCCTCGTCGAGGAAGAAGTCGGCGGTGTAGCCGATTTCGCTTTCGGGCTTGCCGAGCGCTACGGCGAACATCCGCGTGATATTCCGCGAAATTTCGTCGTCCTCTTTTTGCTCAGCGTTATCATTTGGCTTGACCTCGTGCAGAGCTTTCGCCGCGTACTCCTTTGAAAGCCTTACACGGTTGAGCTTAAACTCGTCGCCTTTAAGCAGGCTTTCATCGGTGAAGAACAGCCTTTGAATTTGCCCTGCAAGGCGCAAATCCGCAAGCCTTTGGCGGACGTTTTGCTTAATTTGCTCCAGCTTTTCGGCGGAGATATATTTGTTTACCGAAACAATCAGCACGGGAATTGCCTTGCTGTCCTCCGCCGTGCCGATTAGGCAGACTCCCCTCACGCCCGGGCAGATGAGCTTTTGCTCAATCAAATTCGGGTTGAGGTTTTCGCCGTTCGGCGCGATAATCAAATCGTCGCGCCTGCCTAAAATACGGTAGCATTTGCCGTCGAACTCAGCCAAATCGTGGGTGTTAAACCAGCCGTCATTCGGCTTTTTCTCACCGTTTTCTATTATGTAACGCGCCATCGCCCTGCCCTTTACGAGCAGCTCGCCGCCGTCGTTAATTTTATACTCAATTCCGTCCATCGGAAGTCCGACCGAGCAGGAATTCAGCAGCTTTTTACTGCCGCTGAGCTCGACCGAGGTAATGCCGATTTCGGTCATTCCGTAGCCGTCCGCAAGGCGGTAGCCGATGGCGTTGAAAAATTCAAGAATCTCAGGGCTGATGTAGCTTCCGCCGGTAATCATAAACTTAATGCTCTCGCCAAACATATTCTCGCGGACTTCCTTAAACGCAAGCTTTGAGAATTTTTCCCTGAGAAGCGGAGTATCGCAGATTTTACGGCTCAGCTTTATACCCTTTTCAAACTTTTTATATGTGTCCTCTCCGCGCTCCTTAATGGTTCTGATTGCCTGCTCGTAGACCTTCTCCCAAAACAGCGGAACGGCAAAAACATGAGTTACCTTGTGGCGCTTAATCGTATTTGTAATCGTGCTCGGCTGCATATCGTTCAGGCGAACAAAGGTGCGCGAGAAAAACGCGAACCAAATATACACCGCAACCAAGCCGAAAATATGGTAAAACGGCAGGAAGGTAAGCAGCTTTAGCTCGCCCTCGTAGTGCTCCTTAACCTTCGCGCACTTTTTGATTATGCTGTAGCTGCCCTTAATTTGCCAATAAAATTCCTCGGCGGTGTAGGCGCAGATTTTTACATTCTCGGACGTGCCCGAGGACATAACAAAAATCTCCGTGCCGAACTCTCCGCCGTCAATTTCAGTATCGGCTGAAGCGATATCGGAAGCCTTAACCGTCCTGACGGAAAACTCCTTTCCGTCCGAAATTACCGCGGCGGCACCGCAGGTTTTAAGGGCGTATTCGAGCGTGCCGTCGTCAAGGCGCATATTCATAAGCAGAGGCTTGAACCCTGCGCGCAGTACCGCCCAGAAATTTTCAATCCAATCAAGGCTGTTTTCCATATAAATACCAACGGCTGAGTTATGCTCAGCTCCGCCAAGCAAAGCCCTCAGCGTTGCGGCTTTGCGCAAAATATCCTGCTTTGCCTGAGCGTAGGTGGTCTTTGCAATTCTGTAGCCGCGGCTCTCCTCGAATAAAATATTTTCACCCTCGGAAAACATCAGCTCAAACAGCGCCGAAAAATCGCGCTTTGAAGCGCTGTAACGGCTGAGCTTTGCCTCGACAAAGGCGTCTATTGAGTTGTATCCGCCAAGGTTATGAATATCCATATCTCTTTAATTAGCCCCTATTATTCCTATAATATCAAATCTTAAATAGTATAGCATTTTATTAGATTAAAAGCAATATCATTTGACTTTATTTGTTTAAAATACGCAAAAATCGGCACATTTTTTTCGTGGTATTATTTATTGCGAAAATGCGCCGAATTGATTTCTTGACAAAAAAAGTTATTTATGCTATTTTTTGATAAAGGTATTTGTAATCGAGGTGAGACGTGTTGAGCGAAAGCAGGCTTAAACAGCACAAGCTGTTTTTTGATATTGAAAAAGAAAACGAATATGTAAGCGAGATGAACCGCCTCGGCTGGAAGCTCGAGCGCGTAAATTTCGGTTGGACTTACGAATTTTCAAGGACAAATCGCGAGGAGTACACCACCGTAATTTTCGCTGAGGAAAGCTCAAAGGTCAGTGAGACAACGGCTTTTGCAAAGCGCTGCGGCTTTGAGCTCATCCCCCACTGCTTTGACGGACTAAGGGACGTTCTGTACCTATGCGGAAGGCGCGACGAGGTATCGCCCGTATTCCACAACGACAGCAAGTCGCTTATGCGCGCTTACAGGCTTACTCACAGGCGTTTTTCTGTACTCAGCGTGATTTGCGTTTTATTTTTGGCGGTTATGTTCTGCGAGCTGACGGCGTTTTTCATCATTCCGTCGGTGAGCTCGGGCAAGAACCCGTCGGAATTTCCGCTGTTTTTCGGCTTAACGGTACTGTTTTCGGTACTCACACTGATATTCGCCGTGCTGACGGTAATCTTTATCCGCTCGGCATTGGGCGCAAAGAAAAAAATTGAAACGCTTAAGAAAAAAGAGAATGAAAAACAAAAGCGCAGGCGAGCTAAAAAGGATAATCCCAAGCAAGAGGATGAAGTTATTCACAGGCGCATGGCGGCTGTTGACCTGACGAACCGGAAAGCTTCCCCCGAAGCCGAAGAAAAATCAGAATAAAAACTAAAGGGGCTGGCTCAAAATGGTATGCTCCCTTTATGGAAGACAGTGAAATAAAAAACACTGATAACCATGAAGGGA
>ONPH01000190.1 GCA_900319655.1 uncultured Eubacteriales bacterium | reverse complement strand
AGGCTTTCGCCCCTCAAACACCAAAAAGAACGGCACCATACATTCGAACAAAACGAGTAACGAAATAAAAAGGTACTTTTGGTCGTCAAGATAGGTCGTGCCGATGAAAATTGTGAGCGGAATTAACAGCAATATCATCACCGCCGCCGCTATTGTGCGCTTTGGAAGCTTGCTGTCCTTTGTCTCCCCTGCTCTATCTTTCGCCTTTGTAAGTGGGCTGAACGAGAACATCAAAATTACAGACGGCACGGCTATAAACAGAAAATTAACGATAAAATTAAAGTCTTTAGGTCTGATAAAACCGAGCGCGTCGACATTAAATAATATTCCGAAAATCAAGAGCAACGCTCCGATTACCGCAGTTATCTTTTTGTAAAGCGGCATTTTGGGCTTGCTTTTTTCTTTTATTTCAACTTCTTGATTGCCGATAAAAAAGCTCTCGCTGTCACCGGGCTTGTCCTCTTCCCTTTTGCCTGTACAGCAGTAAATTACTTCCTCGGCAGTTACCGCATTGTCGATAATACCCCTTGAGATTTTCGAGGACGAAGTGACATAAAAGCTGTTTTCTGAGAAGAACTCGCGCGGAGTGCCTGTTGATGTGATTTCGCCGTTAAAGAGCATTGAGCAGATGTCGGCATACTTTGCGCAAAACTCAATGTCGTGAGTTACCATTACGACCGTCACGCCTGAGCTTTTAAGGGATTTAATTATCTTTGCAAACTTTATTTTATTACGCGCGTCAAGCCCCTTTGTAGGCTCGTCAAGCAGGAGAATTTGCGGATTTAACAAGAGAAGCTTCGCAATCGCCGCACGCTGAACCTCTCCGCCCGACAAATCAAACGGATGGCGGTTAATTAAGCTTTCAAGCCCGAGGGCAGATACCGCCCTGCCGACAAGCTTGTTCTGTTCGTCCTTATCAATTTCCGAGCCGACAAACGTGTCATAAAGCGATTTAAGCACAGTTTTGCCCGTAAGTATAAGCGCAGGGTTTTGCGGTAAATAAGCCGTATTTCGCGCGTTTACGGTAACTTTACCGCTGTACGGTCTGTTAACTCCGTTTATGAGAGTGAGCAAGGTGCTTTTTCCTGCACCGTTTCCGCCGACTATGGCGTAAAAACTGCCTTTCTTAACACTTAACAAAAGGTCTTTAATTACGTCCGAGCCGTCCTTTGAGTACCTAAACCTTAGGTTTTTAAGCTCGATTGCACTATCATCACTTAAATTTTTATCTTCCGGATAAAGCTTGTTAAGCTTATGAGTTTTGCTGTAATTCGCAAGAAAATCACGCCCCTGACTGATGTTGACGGGGCATTTCCCCTCACTTGACACTTCACGCCAAATCCGCATTGAAGCAGGGAGATTTTGATAAATATCTTTATTGTTCTTTAAATTATAGCCGGTATTTTCGGGAGTATCAAATGATAAAGCATCGCCGTTTTCAAGCGCGATAACTCTGTCGCTGTACGGCAAAACCTCTTCAAGCCTGTGCTCGGTTATAATCACGGTTATACCCAGCTCGTTGTTAATGCGCTTTACAAGCGATAAAAATTCCGAAGCCGCAACCGGGTCGAGCATACTTGCCGGCTCGTCGAGGATAAGGATTTGCGGCTGCATAACCATTACGGACGCAAGGCAGAGTATCTGCTTTTGACCGCCCGAGAGCTTTGACGTCTCCGCTTCAAAAAATTTTTCTATTCCGAAGTACGATGCCGTCTCGGCAACACGCCTTCTGATTGTGCCGTTGTCAAGCCCGAGGCTTTCAAGTCCGAAGGCAAGCTCGTGCCACACCTTGTCGGTGACAATCTGACTGTCGGGGTTTTGCGCGACAAAGCCGATTTTAGAGCTCTGTTCCTCAAAGGAGAGTGAATATATATCCCTGCCGAAAAGAGCAACACTTCCCTCCCTGTCGCCGTGAGGTGACAAAACCGGCTTTAACAGTTTTAATAAAGTTGTCTTTCCGCTTCCCGATGAACCGAATAACGTGATAAACTCGCCGTTGTTTATCGTTATATTTATATTTTTTAACGCTTTTTCTTCCGCATTTGGATAGGCAAAGCTTAAATTTTGGATTGTAATTGCTTCCATTTTAAGCCCTCCCAAGCGATTGTAATTGACGGAATAAGCATTATTCCGAGGTAAATTACATAAAACAGCACGCTAAAAGCACCGCTGAATTCGATTTTGAAAACAGGATAAAAGCTGTATTTGCCGGTTCCGGAAGCGATAAGCAAAATCATTGTAAGTGCGGAGATAATCAGTGCCGTGATTATAATGACGTCTGTTTTCCTGAACTTAAATATATTATATGCCGTCCTGCCCTTAACGCCGTAACCCCGGCTTTTCATTGAATCTGCCGATTCTATCGAGCTTTCAAGCGCCCACGAGAGCATAACGGACAATTCA
>ONPH01000105.1 GCA_900319655.1 uncultured Eubacteriales bacterium | reverse complement strand
GTTTTCAAGGTTAACCGTTCCGGGCATTCCGCCGGGAAGGATTACTCCCTCGATTTCGCCGTAGTCGATATCGTCCGCGGAGACGTCCGACTTAACGCATACGCCGTGCGAGCTGATTACGAACTCGCCGGTAACTCCTGCGGTCTGAACCCTGAGCTTCGCTCTGCGCATTACGTCAAGACACGCGAGCGCTTCGGTCTCTTCAAAGCCTTCGGCTAAAAACAAATAAAACATAATTTCCTCCTGATTTTAGGATAGTGTGATTCCGATGTATATGTCCTTTGGCAGAGGTGTTGTTGAAAGCGCCTTTGCCATTCCGTATTTTTCTTTTTTAGAAATATCAAAGAATTCCTCACCGCATTTGCCGTAAACAACAAACCTTATTGAATCGGAGCTGTTCAGCAAAAGCGTTTTTAATTCTTTTAAGTCATTATATGCACAGTAAAAAACATTACAAACGCCGTTTTCTTCCTCGAAAATCGCCATGGCGTTTTTGCTGAAAGCGGTTTTTATTCCGTAGCAGGCGTAATATTCAATAGCGAAGCGGACATAATCATTATTCCATAAAAGAAAATTTCCTCTTTTAAATCCGTATTGAATATACTCAAAGTCCGCGGTGTCGCCAATGAGTATGCTGTCGGCACAGCCGCGTTCGAGCTCGTTTCGGTGAACCATCGCTCCCCTTACCGAACAGCAGGCGCGGTAGCCGTGCTTGCCATAATAGCGGTAGAGCTTTCCGCTTGCAGGCAGGAGTACCGAAAAGAGGTCTCCCCTGCTTTTCGCGTCATTTAATGAATATTCTATCAGCTTGCCCATTATTCCGCGGTTTCTAAAATCCGGCAGGGTTGCCGCTCCGCAGAGGTAATGAGCCTGCGCTCCGCCGAGGGAGCAGTCAATCAGGTACAGTGCGGAGACAATTTTGCCGTTTTCAGTCGCGGCGTAAGCGTGGTATGTGTTTTTATTTCTTTCAAAGAATAAATCTGCCGCCTCGGGCGAATCGTCAAAGCAACTCAGCCACAGGGCTTTAAGCTCGTTTATATCTTCTTTTCCGGCTATTTTCAGCTCTGTATTCATTTTGGAATACCGTCAAATCTTTCGTAAATAATCTCGGGGTGATAGGACAGCTTGGATTTTTTCAGTCCCTCGAGCCCCATATCCTCCTCGCGGTTGAGGTATTTGTAATTTGTAAGGGTTTTCGCAAACTCGTTATTGATAACCGCATAGCTTCCCTCGTAGTCCCTGAGCGCTTTTTCAAAGTTAACGTCGAAGCATAGCGGTGAAATCTCCGAGCCCAAAGTCATAGCGACGGGAGTTTGATTAACATACAAAATCATTCCGCGCATTTCAAACTCGTTTAAGTTCTCCAGCGCCTCTTTTATAACCGCGTATTCGGCGTGCTCGTTTGGGTTAAGCTCATTTTCCAAGCACCAAAGCTCCGCGACCTTCAGCGCGTCGGCGGCGTTTTCCGCCGTTACAGGCTCGGTTTTGCTGTCGGGAAAGGTGCGGTTGAATTTTGAGATGTGGTTGCGCTTGGCATGGTACTTTTTGCCGGGAAGCTCAGCGAGCATTTCGGTCAGGTAAATATAGTCCTGAGTTGTTGTGCTCGGCTCAAAAATGCACTTACCCGTGCAGAGCCTTTCGAACTCCTCGCGTTCTTTGCGCGACATATAGCCCATATAAGGCTGACGGTCATTTTCCTTTGCGTCGTCCGCAATCGCCTTTAACGCGCCTTTAACATTTTTGCCGTGCGGAAAGCAGTAGCCCCACAGCCTGCCGTCGGAACGGAAATACGCCTTGATTAAAGTATCGTCGAACACGGCGAACTTAATAGGATACTCGCGTTTCCACAGGTAGGCGCTGACCATATTTGCCTCGCAGCCGATTTCATCGTCCGAGTAAAACGCTCTGTATTTTTTTATATCGGATTTTTCGATTTGCTTAAAATTTAACATAAAATATCGCTGACAGCCTTTTCTATTTCCTCAGATATTTTTTCTATCGGCTTGATTTCGCCGTTTTCGCAGCAGTCAATTACCGTCCAACCGCATTTTTCCGCGGCATAAAGCGCGCTTTTGCGGCAGGTGAGCAGAAAACTGAGGTTGCTTTCGTGCAAATCCTTCTTGCTTAAATCTCCGCCGTAGCGCTTTTCCATCAGCCTTTGCGAAACGTCGGGAGATACGTCGAGGTAAATTACCCTGTCGGGCTTTGGCAGTCCGAGCTTTACATACTCAAAATCATCCTGCCAGTCGATGAACACGTCGCGGTCGCTGTCGTCAACCTTTGCCATCTGGTAGATTATATTTGAGGTGCTGTAGCGGTCGCACAAAAAGAGCGTTCCGTCTTTGTAGTCGTCCTTCCAGTCCTTTAAGAAGCTTGCGGCGCGGTCAACGGCATAAAAAGCCGACGCGCAATAGGCGTTAACGTCCTCGGGCTTGCTGCCGAATTCTCCGCCGAGGTACATCTTTACAAGCGCTGACGCAGGGCTGTCGTAATCGGGATATTCAAGCCTGCGAACCTTTAAGCCTTTTTTGTCGAGCTTTTCGGCGAGCAGAGCGGTCTGGGTAGCCTTTCCGCTTCCGTCAAGCCCTTCAATAACAATAATCTTGCTTTTCATAACTACCTCTTAGGGCTGTCTGCCGTATTTTTCTCTCATTTCCTTTTGTCTGCCGCAGCACATATTGCCCTCGGGACAAGGTCCGAACAGACATCCCGGCCCGCAGTTTTTGAACAGCGTGGGCGCGACCTTTAGACATTCGAGGAGCATTTTCTCGGCTACCTCGCGGATTTCCCACTGTGCGCGGTTACAGCAGCGGTGCGCAAAGAAGTTGTGCAGACTGCGCGCGTTAAAGGTGCAGACAATTTTTGTAGTCGAGGCGTTCGGCAGAATAAACCTCGCGTCCTCGTTCGCTTTTTTGAGGAACGCGGAGTACTGCTTTTTGTTGCTCTGCTTGAAGCTCTCCATAATTTCCTCGTCGCTGCCCTGCTGAGCCTCTCCGAGAAAATCTGCGATATATCCCGCAACAAGGCTGTCGCGGATTTCTTTGTAAGCCTTCGCTTCAACTTCAAGCGCCTTTTCGTAAGCCGCGAGAGCCTTGGGATTGTTTTGAATTTCGGGCGGAGTTACAAAGTCGAACTTCGTGCCGTCAACATACCTCTGGCTCTGCTGCGAGTATGAGGCGATTCTATGGCGAACGAGCTGATGCGAGCAGGCGCGTGAAATTCCCTCAATTCCAAAGGTGAACGAAGCGTGCTCGGTAGGACTGGCGTGGCCTAAATCAGTGAGCATATTCAAAAATGAGGTTGTCTTTTCCTCTGTCAAGCCGTCGCGGATATTTTCGATATCCGACGGAGAATAGCACAGCTTTGCCGCCATTGCCACGGTTTGCTCGGGGTTGGGAGTGTGCGCGAGCAAGGTTACTTTTACCGCCATAAAATTACCTCCTGAATTAATTAATATTGCTCAAAAATTGCAAATTTACGCATTTATAGTAATTATACTACATAATTAGATTTATTATATCATTTTTCAACGCTTTTTTCAATAGATAATATAAAAAAGCGTACGCATATGTGCGTATGCTTTTTTTAGCCATCGCTCGTGCGCACGCAGTGCGCAACTGAGCGGGCAATACAAATTTTTTATTTGATAGAGTTTTATTTATATTTCTGCTTGTAGAAATTAAATTGCTTTTATATTTATACAATTTGTTGTAATTTACTATCAAATAAAAAGAGATAACGGAAGCAATTTCCGTTATCTCCTGTTTTATCAGTCTCCAAATTGATTAAATCGAGCCAAAAATTCTTTTGTGCGCTCGCTTGACGGATTGTCAATAACCTGACCGGGCGTACCCTCCTCCTCGATGAAGCCGTTATCCATAAAGATAATTTTGTCGGCAACGTCGTGGGCAAAGCCGATTTCGTGAGTTACAACAATCATTGTGCTGTCGGAGCTTTTCAGTCCCCTGATTACGTTGAGAACCTCTCCGGTGAGCTCGGGATCGAGCGCGGATGTCGGCTCGTCAAAGCAAAGAATGTCGGGATGGAGCGCAAGCGCCCTTGCGATTGCAACTCGCTGCTGCTGTCCGCCGCTGAGGTTGCAGGGGTAATAGCCGCGCTTTTCGTAAAGTCCGACCTTTTTGAGCAGCATTTCCGCCTCTTCGTCAATAAGCTTATTTGCCTGCTTGACGTTTGTAACGCCCATATACTCTCCGCTCTGGTGGATTTGCTCCTTTGCCTTAAGCTTGGGTGCGAGCGTTAGGTTTTCGATTACCTTATACTGAGGGAAGAGATTGAAGTTTTGGAACACCATTCCAAAGTGCAGTCTGTTTTTGCGAATAGCCGACTCGCTTTTCTTTGAATCGTCATCTCCGTCAAAAAGCAAGTTGCCGTCAACGGTAATCTTGCCCTGCTGAGGGGTTTCAAGGAAGTTCAGGCAGCGCAAAAGAGTTGTTTTGCCCGAGCCCGATGAACCGATAATCGCCAGCACCTCGCCCTTTTCAAGCGAAAAGCTGATATCCTTTAATACCTCGGTTCTGCCAAAGCTTTTTTTAATATTACTTACTTCCAAAAACGCCATGACGTCGCCTCCTTAACCCTTATAAAAATCGAGCTTTCTCTCGATGAACCGGAAGAGCAGCGTCAAAACGCCGCAGAAAATCAGGAAGAACGCGCCGGT
>ONPH01000104.1:8702-11362 GCA_900319655.1 uncultured Eubacteriales bacterium | reverse complement strand
CGACCTTCTTTGAGATATATTCAAAAGCCTTTGTATATTCCAATTTGATCTTCCTTTCGGATAAAAAATTCGTCTTTGCCATATCATTATACTATTAATAAAAAAATAATGCAAGTATTTTAAATCGTTTCATAAGTTTATCTTAATTCATAACTTCTGTTCTCGACTTTAAACTTCGATTTATACTTACCTTGGTAATTGTAGGGGCGGACCCGTGTGTCCGCCCGCAGGACAGGAACACAACAATTGATTTATAATGTATTTTTGTGTGCTGTAATAAACGTTCGTTTATCGCGGTTAAAACGTATTGCACGATTAGCGCTGTTCACGTTTCCCGGGCGGACACATGGGTCCGCCCCTACGGTGTTAATCATTCCTTATTACTTAGTATTCATTCCTTATTCCTTAATTAAGGCTTGCAACCAACCCGATATTGTGGTATTATTTATTCTGTATAATAATGTAAAAGAGGTTTTTCTATGTCATCGCGCAACGCTATCGGCGTTTTTGACTCGGGACTCGGCGGACTGAGCGCCGTCAAGGAATTTATGCACGTCCTCCCGAACGAAAGCATTATATATTTCGGCGATACCGGCAGAGTGCCCTACGGCACCCGAAGCCGCGACACCATCAACAAATACGCTTTTCAGGACGCTCATTTTCTGCTTGAGCACGACGTAAAGATGGTCGTAGCCGCCTGCGGAACCGTCAGCTCGGTATCCGGAGCAAGGCTCGAGGCTGAGCTTCCCGTGCCCTACACCGGAGTTGTAAACCCCACCGCCTACACCGCCGTGCGCAAGACCAAAAACGGCAAAATCGGCGTTATCGGAACTTCCGCGACGGTCAACAGCCACAGCTACAAAACTCGTCTGCAAAAGCTCAATCCCAATGTCGAGGTTTTTGAACAGGCTTGTCCGCTGTTTGTGCCGCTGGTTGAAAACGGTATTATCCACCGCGACGACCAAATTACGCGCCTTGTTGTAAGGCGCTATCTAAGCGAACTTAAGGAGCAGGGCGTTGACGCGCTTATTCTCGGCTGCACGCATTTTCCGCTGCTGCGCGAGGCTATCTCGGACTTTATGGGCGAGGGCGTTGAGCTAATTGACTCGGGCTTTGAGACCGCGCTGTACGCGGCGAAGGTGCTCAAGGAGCAAGACCTGCTCAACGATGACCAAACCCCGAAAACTCCCGAATTTTACGTAAGCGACACCCCCGAGGGCTTCAAAAACGTCGCAGGGCTGTTTTTGGGCAGGGATATGGAGCACACCGTAACCCAGATTGACATTGAACAGTATTGAGGATTTTATGGATAATCAGGACAAATATATGATTTCAATTGTCGGCGAACAGTGCCTTGACGGCGAGACCGACAAAATCGAGGTAATGACCTCGGGCAAGTTTATGCGAAAGCGCGACCACTACTACATCGGCTACAAGGAGTACAGCGAGGATAACCCTGCCGAATATTACGACAACCTGATTAAGGTTGAGGAAAACACGGTGACCATCAGCCGCAAGGGGCAAATGCAAACGCGCCTTATCCTTGAAAAGGGCAGGCGCCACCAGTGCATTTACCAGACAATCGCGGGCGACTTCACCATCGGAGTATTCACCAAAACGCTGACCAACAACCTCACCGAAAAGGGCGGCACGCTCGAGGTGAGCTACACGCTCGACTTTGACACAAATTTAGTAAGCGAAAACAGATTTTACATAAAGGTAGAAGAAAAAACAAACGAGGAGTAATTATGGACACATATTCAATCGCAGTTTTACAGCTCAAAAACGCGGTTACCGCCGCGCTCAAAAAGGCTATTGAAAAAGAGGAGCTTCCGAACGCGGAAATTCCCGATTTTATTATAGAAACCCCTGCCGATTCTTCGCACGGAGATTTCGCGACCAACGCCGCCATGGCTGGCGCAAAGTCATTCAGAATGCCGCCGTTCAAAATCGCGCAGGCTATCACCGCCAACCTCGACCTTGACGGCACTATGTTCGACCGTTTTGAAACCGCAGGTCCTGGATTTATCAACTTCTTCTTAGGCGCTGATTTTTACACAGGCGTAATCGAGGAAATTACCTCAAATCCCGAGGGCTACGGTCAGTCCGATTACGGCAAGGGAGAGAAGGTAATGGTTGAGTTCGTTTCAGCCAACCCCACGGGTCCTATGCACATGGGCAACGCGCGCGGCGGAGCGCTCGGTGACTGCCTTGCGGCAGTGCTGAACAAGGCAGGCTATTCCGCCTACCGCGAATTCTACGTTAACGATGCCGGCAACCAGATTGAAAAGTTCGGCTGTTCGCTCGAGGCGCGTTACCTGCAAATTTTCAAGGGCGACGAAATCGAATTCCCCGAGGACGGCTATCAGGGCGCGGACATCACCGAGCTTGCAAAGGAGTACGCCGACATCAACGGCGACAGCCTTGTTGAAGCCGACAGTGATGAGCGCAAAAAAGCGCTTGTTGACTACGCCCTGCCCAAGAACATCAATAAAATGCAGGAGGATATGGCGGCTTACAAAATCGTCTACGACAAGTGGTTCTTCGAGAGCGAGCTCCACAACAGCGGCGAGGTCAAGGGCGTTGTTGATTTGCTGACCGAAAAAGGCCTTACCTACGAGCAGGACGGCGCGGTTTGGTACAAGAACAAAGAGGTTCTC
>ONPH01000104.1:0-8646 GCA_900319655.1 uncultured Eubacteriales bacterium | reverse complement strand
GAGGGCAAGACGCAGCAGTACATCGACAACCTCGAGCTTAAGGACGACGTGCTTATCCGCCAGAACGGCAACCCCACCTACTTTGCCGCTGACATCGCGTATCACAAAAATAAATTCGACCGCGGCTTTACCACCCTGATTGACGTTTGGGGAGCAGACCATCACGGCCACGTTATGAGAATGAAGGGCGCTATGGACGCCATTGGTTACGACGGCGACAAGCTCAACGTCGTGCTCATGCAGCTTGTTAAGCTCGTCAGGGGCGGCGAGCTCGTTAAGATGAGCAAGCGAACCGGCAAGGCTATTCAGCTCCGCGACTTGCTCGAGGAAGTTCCCGTTGACAGCGCGCGTTTCCTTTTCAACACCCGTGAAGCCAACACCCAGATGGACTTTGACCTCGACCTCGCGGTTACTCAGGACAACCAAAACCCCGTTTACTACGTTCAGTACGCCCACGCGAGAATTTGCAGTATTTTCAAGGCTCTCGCAAAGGACGGAATTACTCCGCGCGACTGCTCAAAGAACGAGCTCGCGCTGCTTACAGCTCCCGAGGAAAAGGAGCTTATCAGCCACCTCGCGCTGTACACTAACGAGATCATCAGCGCGGCGAAGGACTACGATCCGACAAAGATTACGCGCTATGTGACAAAGCTTGCGACGCTGTTCCACAAGTTCTACAACGCCTGCCGCGTTAAGGGCGAGGAGGAGTCGCTTATGCAGGCAAGGCTTGCGCTGTGCGGCTGCGTCCGCTCGGTAATCAAAAACGTGCTGACGATGTTCAACATCACCTGCCCCGAAAGTATGTAATCGCGGCGGCGTATGAATAATTAAAAAACAATTGCCCATACTATTACCAAAACGAAAGGCGGTAACAGTATGGGCAAAAATTCTAAGTCAAACAAAAACTATCCGCTGGAGTTTCCGCCGCGCGACAACCGCGCCGAGAATACTCCTGCGACCGACGAGGTGATTGAATACGAGGCGATGGGCGTAAATTCGCGCCATCACAGCGGAGTTCACATCGACAACATCACCGAGGTAATCACCACCGAAGCGGATATAAACAAGTAACGCAAAAACCGTCAACCCTTGCACATAAAGGGTTGACGGTAAACTTTATCTCTTAAAAATTTCATACGGAAGCGCGAACCATTCGCGGACAACATAGGTCGGCACATACTTAAACGGTGCGTCGGAGTTCACCGCACCGACGTTGCCCTTTATACCGAGCTGCATTGTGATTATCCTCGCCCTGAGCTGGTGAAAACGGTCGGTGGCAATCGCGATGTCGGAATTAAGCTTATTTTCCGCGATTATCTTTTCCGAAAATTCAAAGTTCTCGCGCGTAGTGGTGGACTTGTCCTCGACAAACAGCCTGTCCGGGCTGATACCCTCGTCGGTCATATTCTCGTACATACAGCCTGCCTCGCTCTTGACCTCGTCGCTGCCCTTGCCGCCCGAGAGCACCGCACGGGATTTTTCATTTTGCACGAGGTAATCCTCAGCCGCGCTTATTCTTCCGCGCAAAATTGTTGACGGCTCGCCCGACGGACGAACCTGCGCTCCGAGCACAACAACGGTTGAGTTCTCCTTGGGCGCAATCAATGACGCGCCGATAATCGCCGCCGTGGCAATCAAGCCGTAAACGAGCAGTACCGTGAACGCTATGGTGACTATCCTGTGCAGAAACCTTGTCAAAAAGAAAAACCTAAGGCTCCTTTTTATCGCCAGATGTATGGGCTTTATGCAGACCAAAATTACCCAAACACAAAGCGCTGCACCGACGATATTGCCGACATTTTTAATGCCGATTGCAAACGTCGAAATAAACGTTGTGAGCAAAACAAGCGCGCCTGCGATAAACAGCGCGCGGAAAAATACCGAAAAAAATTTTTTCATAATAACCTCCGTCAATGCTATTATACCGCAAAGTACGACATTATTCAACAAACAATATACTCAACAAATATTATTAATTGTATTGACTTTTTGTACTAAATGGATTAGTATATTAGTATAAATTCCGCGAGGTGATTTTATGAAATGTACAAACTGCGGCTTTGACGCCGAAAACAACACGGTTTGCCCTATTTGCGGACATCAGATATCTCCTGTCCAAAATCAGGAACCGCCCGTAAATCCTCAAAATATACCACCGCAGCCTCAGCCTGCTCAGCAAAATCCCTACACCGCACCCACCGCTCCGCAAAACCCCTACACCGCGCCGCCGCAGCAGTACCAAGCACCTGCAGGCGGTTACAATAATCAAAATCAACCGGCTCCTCAGTACAATCCTGCGCCGAACATTCCGCCGCTCCCTGCCGCAACGCCTAAAAAGGGCGTAAGGCCGGGTATCATCGTGTTAATCTGCATTGTGGCAACGGTGATTGCCGCCGGAATTGTTATCGCAATAATCTCTCAGTTCACCCCGAAAAGCGTTTTTGACGTTTTCAATTCTCAAACGCCGTATTACAACGATGTGTACGATTATCAATACGAAACCGCCGACCCGGCAACAATTGATATCTCCGGCATAAACGCTCATAAAATCGGGGATAGCTTCGAAGTTTACGGCTGCGGAACAGCAACGGTTACAAAGCTTGAAAAGCAAACCTCAAACAAGCCCGTAAATCCTGATTTTAACCGCTATGCAATGACGATAGAGTTTAAGAACTCACGGCCGACCGAGGGCTCCTTCCCCGACCTTTGCCCCTGCTTTTACGACGGACTGGGCAGAGAGCTGACCTACCTTCCCGAGCCCGAGCTCGAGTACCTTTACACCGACTACGGCGGAGAGCAGTATCAGCCGATTGAGAGCGGAAAAACCGCCACTCAGGTAGTATATTTTGACGTTAAAAATACCGTCAACAAGCTTTATGTAAGGTTCGAAAACTACACCGTGGCAAATCCCGAAAACAGCTCGGTATACTACGAGCTTGAATTAAAATAAGACAGACAAAAGGCACACAGCGTTGATTTGCTGTGTGCCGTATTTTTTATCAGTGCAGGTCGGGGAACTTTAGTTCATAAACAAACGAAACTACCGGGGAATAAGCGCCGGGATTTCCGTTGAAAATCGGCTGAACCTGAGCATAGTACTTTCCGTTTTCCAAGCCGGCGATTTGATAGTATGTCTGATAGGCAGTCATCGAGGACCATTTGCTGTCATTCTCGGATTTGAGATATAATCTGTACGCCGTCGCGTCCCTAAAAGCATTCCATTCAAAGAGGACGCCGCTGCCTTTTGGGGTAATTTTCAGCGTAGGCTTTATCGTTGTGATATGGATAATATTCTTAGGCGCTGAGAACGGGCCGTTGACCGTGCTGCCGATCGGGCGAACCTGAACATAATAATTTGTGCCCGATTTTACTCCGGTAATCGGGAGCGAGGTGTTCGTGGTAGCAGCGGTTTTCCAAGCGGACTCTTCGACAGACTTAAAGTAAATGATATACTTTTTTGTGCCCCTGATTGCGTTCCACTTTACCATAACCGCGTTCGCCTGGTTTGAAAGCGTAACCGTAGGCGCTACAAGAGTGGCAACCGACTTTGCGGACGACCACGCGCCGTAGGCTGTTCCGCTGTTAGCGGTAGCGTACATAGCCCTGACCTGATAGGTATAAGCAACACCGCCCACTGCGGATTCGGTAAATGAATTTTTAGTAGTTGTAAAGTAGGTGTACGCCTTGTCGCCGGATTTAAGCCTTGCAATTTGGTACTTGTTAGCTCCGCCGACAGCGTTCCACTTTAAGGTGTTGCTTCCGTTGTAGGTAAGGCTTGTTATAACGGGCTGAGCTACATAAGTCATTCCCTTGAGCTTAGAGAATCCACCCTTATCTCCGCACGCTGCTACAGGTTGAACCTGGACATAATACTGACCACCGGATACAATATTGCTGAACTGCGTAAAGTTATTTGCTGTAGAAAAAGACGACCAGCCGGAATCGCTTGATTTTTTATAAAAAACATTATATCGTGCTGCGTAAGGAGACTTGTTCCAACTTGCGTAAATTCCCTGAGCGTTATTCGCAAGAGCAACGTTTATCGCACCAAACGGAATTGAATAGTTCTTTATCGCACTTATTACCTGATCTGCATTGCAACAGTTCGACCTTGTAAGTTTTGTTGCTTTACTCTGGTTAAAAACAGAACCAAGTCTTTTATTATATTCGGCAAGCTTAACCTGCTTATAATTATTACCATCAGCTATGTAAAATTTAAAATAGTTGTCGTTTATAGCCTGGAAATTAGGCGTATTAGCTTGCATATAACCGTCAAATATCACTCTGCCTGTACCGTTAATTTTATAAACCTTATCTCTATAGTATCCCTGTCTGCCGGAAGAAACATAAAACATATCATTAAGAATCATAATTCTGCCGTCGCCGCCGAACGAAATTCCGGAAATTTCATCATCATAAAATGTTTCGACTTCGCCGCCTGACAAACCATAACCTGAATTCCAAATCATTTCCGGAATACCGTTCTTATCAAAATCATACAGACGGAACCAGCCGCTGTCGCTCATAAACTCTCTTCTTGTGTCTACCTGATCAATATACGCACTCTTCCAATCATATGACTCAGCGCTTACCGTTATGGGAGCAATAACCGCCACACCGGCTATGATTGCCGCTGCTATAATCACTGTATCTTTTTCATAAAATCTCCTCCTTGAATTTTATATCATAATTATATAGCTTTAGTGACTCTATGTCAACAATTTTTATATACTTTTTATGTTTTATAAACAATCAAAACGCTGTTGTTCTATGTATTATCATAAAACAACAGCGTTTTTTAATGTTTTAAATTATCAGTTGAGCGCGTCGATTGCGGCTTTAATAAGCGCGATTTTTTCGCGTTCCTTTGCTGCCTGTCCCTTAACCTTTTCGATTACCGCGGCAGGCGCCTTTGATACAAAGCCCTGGTTGTTCAGCTTGCCCTCGCTCTGAGCAAGGCGCTTTTCAACAGCCGCCAGCTCCTTGCCGAGCCTTTCAAGCTCAGCCTTTTTATCAACAAGCTCGTCCATAGGGATGTAAATCTTGGCGTCGGCGGTAACTACGGTAACCGCACCGTCGATGTCAAAGTTATCGGCAACCTCAACGCCGTTTGCGGAAGCGAGCTTTTCGATAAACGCGCTGCCGTTTTTGAAGGTGTCAGCGAACTTAGTCGCAACATAAACCTTCGCCTTTCTCGACGGCGGAACATTCATCTCGCTGCGGCGGTTACGGATTGCGCGGATTGCCTCCATAACGCGGCGCATCTCAGCCTCCTCCTCGGGGAAGTCAAGCTCGGGCTTGTAGGTGGGATATTCGCTGAGCATAACCGTCTCGCCCTCGTGGGGGATGGTCTGCCAGATTTCCTCGGTAACGTAGGGCATAAACGGATGAAGCAGTCTCAAAATCTGGTCGAGAACATAGAGCAGTACCTGCTCGGCGGCGATATAAGAATCGTCGGCGTCGTTGAACAGGCGAGCCTTAACAAGCTCAATGTACCAGTCGCAGTAGCAGTCCCAAATAAACTCGTAGACCTTCTGCACCGCGATTCCGAGCTCGAACTTTTCGAGGTTTTCATCGACCTCTTTCGCCACATTGTTGAGGGTTGAGAGTATCCACTTGTCCTCGGTGTGGAGCTCCTCGGGAAGCTCGTTTTTAACCTCGTGGTCGTCGATGTTCATATGAACAAAGCGCGCGGCGTTCCAGAGCTTGTTCGCGAAGTTCGAGCAAGCCTCAATTCGCTTTTCGGAGTAGCGGATGTCGTTTCCGGGTGAGTTGCCCGTCACGAGCAAAAACCTGAGCGCGTCGGCGCCGTACTTCTCGATAACCTCGAGCGGATCAACGCCGTTGCCGAGCGACTTGGACATTTTTCTGCCCTGCTCGTCGCGGACAATACCGTGGATAAATACAGTGTCAAACGGAACCTTTCCGGTGTATTCAAGGGCAGAGAAAATCATTCTCGAAACCCAGAAGAAGATGATGTCATAGCCCGTAACGAGGGTGTTTGTCGGGTAGAAATACTCGAAATCCTCGGTTTTTTCGGGCCAGCCGAGAGTTGAAAACGGCCAGAGCGCCGAGCTGAACCATGTGTCGAGGGTGTCCTCGTCCCTGTGCATATGAGTACAGCCGCACTTCGGGCAAACTGTTACCTCGTCCTTGCTTACGGTAACCTCTCCGCACTCGTCGCAGTAGTAGGCAGGAATACGGTGTCCCCACCAGAGCTGACGTGAAATACACCAGTCTCTGATGTTTTCCATCCAGTTAAAATATACCTTTTCAAAACGCTCGGGAACAAACTTGGTTTTCTTTTCCCTAACCGCCTTGATAGCAGGCTTTGCGAGCGGCTCCATCCTTACGAACCACTGCTTTGAAACCATCGGCTCGATGGTTGTGTGACAGCGGTAGCAGGTTCCTACGTCGTGGGTATGGTCTTTAACCTCTTTGAGCTGGCCGAGAGCCGTTAGGTCGTCGACAATCGCCTTTCTCGCCTCGGAGGTCGTCATACCTGCGTACTTGCCGCAGTCGAGAACCTCGGGCTCGTTTTCGGCAAGATTGCCCTTCGCCTTAAGCTCCTCATAAGCCTTAACGTCCTCTGCGCCTGTCATATGACCGTCGTAGGTGAACACGCGGACAATCGGCAGACTGCAGCGCCGGCCAACCTCGTAGTCGTTCGGGTCGTGGGCAGGAGTGATTTTTACAACGCCCGTTCCCTTTTCCATATCGGCGTGCTCGTCGCAGACAATCGGAATTACCTTGTCGAGCAGCGGCAAAATTACGTGGCAGCCGTGCAGGTGCTTATATCTTTCGTCGTCCTTGTTGATTGCAACGGCGGTATCGCCGAGCATCGTCTCGGGACGGGTTGTCGCGATTTCAAGGAACTCGCCTGTCTCCTGAACCTTGTAGAGAATGTGCCAGAAGTGGCCGTGCTGTTCCTCATACTCAACCTCCGCGTCGGAAATTGAGGTATTGCAGTGCGGACACCAGTTAACCATACGGTTTCCGCGGTAGATTTTTCCCTCGTTGTAGAGCTTTACAAATACCTCGTTAACGGCTTCCGAGCAGCCCTCGTCCATTGTAAAGCGCTCGCGGCTCCAGTCGCAGCTAACGCCCAGTTTGCGGAGCTGTTTGGTAATTCTTCCGCCGTACTCGCGCTTCCATTCCCAAGCGCGCTCAAGGAATTTTTCGCGTCCCAAATCCTCCTTGGTAACGCCCTCCTTACGCATAGCCTCAACAATTTTAGCCTCGGTGGCGATTGAAGCGTGGTCTGTGCCGGGAACCCAAAGCGCGGAATAGCCCGACATTCTTTTCCAGCGAATCAGAATATCCTGCAAGGTTTCGTCAAGCGCATGTCCGATATGCAGCTGACCTGTGATGTTCGGCGGCGGCATAACGATTGTATAGGGCTTTTTGTCCTTGTCAACTTCAGCGTGAAAGTAGTTTCCTTTTATCCAGAAGTCGTAAATCTTGTCCTCAAAATCCGAGGGCTTGTAAGACTTTGCGAGCTCCTTTGCCATAAAATCACTCCTTAATTACTTGCTTTTGCGTATACCTTAATATTATCGCACCGAAAGCGGATTTTGTCAATATTTTTGCGCAAAAAGTAAGGGCAGCCGAAGCTGCCCTTGAAATTCATTTAATAATATATGTACGGATTGGTGTTCTTGCCGTAACCGCTTTTGTGGTTCATTGTGCCGTCGGCGTTAAGCACACCGATTTCCTTAAGCGCGGCGACGGTGTTTTTATAGCTCTTATAAACCGGCGCGTAGTCGGCTTTTCCGTTGCTCGGGTTTAATTCGTTCATAAGCTTTTCGGTCAAAGAGGCGTTGGCGTAGCTGTCAGACGTGTCAAACCAAACTACCATTGTCATTTCAATATCCTTATCCTCAAACACCGTGCCGTTTTCCTCAACGTCCTTGCGGTAGGCTTCAATAACCTTTTTCATATCAGCCTTTGCCTGATTGGCGCTGACATCCTCTCCCTCGGCGATGAAAATATTATTGCCGGCGTAATTATACGGATTACCTGCCTGCAATTCAATCGACAGGGCTTTATCGGCGTTGCAGTTCATAACCGAGCTGTAGTTCCTAAAATACCCGTCGGTGTCGGTAATTCTTCCTGCCGCCGAGGTATCGTACTCCCTATATTCTCCGCCGATCAGACCGCCCATGAGCGTTGCGTCGTAGTAGCGGAACACCAGCCTGCCGTTGTTGAGCCTGTAGGCAACGCAATAGCTGTCGTACATATACTCGGAGGGAATGTTGCTAACCAGCATATTCGCCCAGATTGAAGCAAACTTTTCGTTTGACTGTCTGTCTCCGACCTTTACCGCAGAGCTGTGGAACTTTCTTACGTCCTTTATATAGGTGCTGTCGTCGAAGTCGTCCGACGCCATCTGAGCAAGCCCGAAAGCGCCCTTTGTCTTGGCGCAGTAGCAGTTGTTCAAATCAACCAAGCCTGCGGTTTTGATTTCGTCCTCGGCAGGAACAAAGCTGTTGTAGCCGAAAACATCGTAGTTGCAAACGCCCATAAGCGCGATTACCGTAAGCACCATCGCTCCGCAGGGAATCGCGGATTTCCAGAGCTTTGTAAAGCCCTTGTACAAAATCAGGTGGGTGATGATAAACGCCGGAGCGCTTCCGACAAGAAAGC
>ONPH01000102.1 GCA_900319655.1 uncultured Eubacteriales bacterium | reverse complement strand
TGAGGTCGTATGTTCCGCCCAAAATCTGCTGAGCGCCTGAGTTTGCCTGGTCAACGCCTGCGGTATAGCTGAGAACACCCTGATAGAACTGATTGTAGCTGTCGAGCTGCTGTTTAAGGGCGATGAGCGACTCTCTGCCTGCCTGAGCCTTTTTAACGCCCTCGGCGATTTGCGCCTGAACCTCGTCGCTGTTCATATTCTGCTCGATAAGCTCCGCGATTTTCGCCTCGGTATTGCTCTCGATTGCGCCCTGCATTCCGCTCATCTGAGCGCCGATTGCCGCGCTGATTTGCGCCGCGGTCTCGTCGGGAATTGAGCCTGCGGCAACAGCCGCGTCGTACTCCTCGGCAGACATTGAAAGTCCTGCGCCTGCGAGCACGCCCTCGGTTACCTGCTTTCTGACAGCCGCCTCGACCGCCTGGGCGATTACCTCGCGCTGGCTGTTAACGGTTGCCGAAACTGTCTTGTATGCGGTGTCGTAAGCGAGCTGCCCAGCGCTCTCGGTGTCGAGCGAATCAATCAGGCTTTGAAGAACCGCGTCAAAGTTGTCGATTGTGAGCGCAGGAGCGGAAATTCCTGCCGCCGCAATCTGGGTATTGGCGGCGTTAAGGAGTGTGTCGAACACCTGCTTTGCGCCTGCGTTGAGCTGTGCGCTGTTCTGCGAGATTGTGCCCAATCCGCCTGTGAGCTGTGCGATATAGCCCTGGAGCTGTTCTACGCCGTTATCAAGCGTATAGGCGCCGTCAGAGAGCTGACCTGCGCCGTTTTTGAGGTCACCTGCGCCGCCGTCAACCTTGCCGAGTCCGCTGTCGAGCTGAACCGCGCCGCCTGTGAGCTGTGCCGCGCCGTTTTTGAGGTCGTTTGTGCCGTTTGCAAGCTGCTCTGCGCCGTCGTAAAGGCGGTTAACGCCAGAGACTAAATCTCCTGATTTTTCGAGCAGAGTGCCGATTCCCGTGTAGAGCTGTGATGTGCCGTCGCTGAGCTTTTCGGCAGCGTCGGTGAGCTGATTAATTGACTTTTCAAGCTCATTAACCTTATCCTCAGCCTTCTTTGAGTCGACGTCACCGAAGATGTCGTTTGTCGCGACGGTGAGGGTTGTCATAAGCTCAAAGTCGGTTGTGTCGGCAGTCACCTCAACATATGAGGGCAGCTCAAAGTCCTTTTTGTCAATGCCGAGGCTGTCCTGCATTCCGGGCATTGCAAAGCCTGCGACGTAGGTGCGTGTGCCGTCGTTTATAACCTTTCCGTTTGTCACCTCAACGTTTGTGAACTTCTCGTTGTCGAGCATCATACCCGTGAGCATAACGAACGGAACGTAGATTTTTTCGTCCTTGCCGTTGATTTTTACGGTCTCAAACTTGCGGTTTGTGTAGTCAAAGCGCAAGGTCACCTTGCCGCTTTTGCCTGCGAGCCGGTCGGGAGTTACCGCCTTGCCGTCGAGCTTGTAGCTTACGCTTACGCCGACGGGCAGCTCGGTTGTGCCCTCGCCCTGATAATAGATGTCGTTGCCCTGAGCGTTCCACTCATAAGCCTTTTTCTCGTTGATGGTGTAGGTTTCGTCGCCCTTGACATTCTCGATATTTTTGAGGTTTGTCTGGTCGGTAATCTTCTGAGCCTTGCCGGGATTTTTAATCCAGTTGCTGACGATTACCTTTTTGGGCTCGCCGTTTGCCTTTGCAATTACGTAAACGGTCTCGGTCTTGCTGAGTCCGTTCGCCTTTTGAGCGGTTTTGCTGTCAGCCTTTTGCTCGGTTTTTTGAGCGGCGGCAACAGCGCCTGTGCTCTCGGCGCCTGCCGAATACGAAGCAACTGCGATACCGCTGCACAGAACCGTAAGGCTCATTACCGCGGCGAGCGTTCTTGAAATAATCTTATTTGTATTTTTCATAACTGAACCTCCCGTTATGCTTTTTTATCTTTTTTAGGTCTGAAGCCGATTGTCGTAACGCCGATTACCTTGTCGAACAACATAAACATCGCAGGTAAAATCAGGATTACGCAGAGCATACTGATTAGCGCTCCTCTCGCCATTAACGCGCAGAGCGAGGCAATCATATCGACGTCGGAATATATCGCTACGCCGACCGTCGCGGCGAATAGTCCCATCGCGCTGACGATGATTGACGGAATTGACGTTTCGAGCGCGGTGCAGACCGCCGTGCGCTTGTCGTTACCGAGCGAGCGTTCCTTTTTGTAGCGCGTCGTCATAAGTATCGCGTAGTCGACGGTTGCGCCGAGCTGGATTGTACTTATGCAAATCGGCGCGATAAACGGCAGGCTTTCGCCAAGATAGTGCGGAAGTCCGAGGTTGATGAAGATTGCAAGCTCGATTACCGCCACCAAAATAACAGGGAGCGAAATGCTCTTTTCGACAATCATTATGATAATAAATATCGCGATGATTGAAATTGCGTTAACCGTCGCGAAATCGACTGAGGTAATATTAATCAAATCGTTTGTACAAGCCGCCTCGCCTACAAGCAGGCCGTCGGGATCGTACTTTTTGATAATCTCGTTGAGCTTTGTAATCTGCGTGCCCATCTCGTCGGTCGCGGTTTTGTACTCTGAGCTGAGAATTATCATCTCCCAGCGGTCGCTTTTAAATACCGTGCTGACGGATTCGGGGAGCATTTCCTCAGGTATCATCGGGCCGACCACGCTCTCAAGTCCGAGCGCCATTTTTATTCCATCGACCTTCTTGAACTCGTCGTTCATCTTGCGGATGTCCTTGGAGTCGAGCTTGGAATTTACAAGCACCATATGGGTGTTGCCCATTCCGAACTCCTCTTTAAGCTTTGTGTTGGCGATTACGTTCGACATATCCTCGGGCAGACTGCGCGACAAATCATAGTAAACCTCTTTGTTTGTCTGCGAATAGCCATAGTACGACGGAACCGCGATAAGCGCGAATATTATTAAAAATACGGGGAAAATCTTTACAATTCCCTTTGCAAGCTTTTTTGTTGAGGGAATGAGCGAGCGGTGCATTGTTTTGTTAAGCGGTTTGTCGAGCACCAAAATCATCGAAGGCAGAACCGTTACACAGCTCAGAACTCCGAGCAAAACGCCCTTTGCCATGACAATTCCCAAATCCCTGCCGAGGGTGAAGGTCATAAAGCAGAGCGCGATAAAACCTGCGACCGTTGTGATTGAGCTTCCGAGCACCGAGGAGACCGTCTCTTTAATCGCGACTGCCATAGCCTCTTTGTTATCACTGCACTTTTGCTTTTGCTCGCCGTAGCTGTGCCAAAGGAAAATTGAGTAGTCCATCGTTACCGCGAGCTGTAACACCGCCGAAAGCGCCTTTGTTATGTACGATATCTCGCCCAAAAAGATGTTTGAGCCGAGGTTAAACAAAATTGCCACGCCGATACTCGCGAGGAACACGAACGGAATTATCCAGTTGTCGAGGAACACCATCATCGCGATTACCGCCAAAACTACGGCGATTGCGACGTAGAGCGTCTCCTCCCTTTCGCAGAGCTCCCTAAGGTCGGTTACCATTGCCGAGATACCCGACACAAGGCACTGTTCGCCTGCCACCTTGCGGATCTCGCTGATTGCGTTCATCGTCTCGTCCGATGAGCTCGAGCTGTCAAAGAACACAGCCATCAGCGTGCTGTCGCCCTTGTTGAAAGCGTCGTATACCTCGTCGGGCAATGCCTGCATGGGGATTTTGCTGTCAGCCACGTCATCAAACCACAAAACCGTGGCTACGTGGTCGATTTTCTTTATTTTTTCCTCGGTTTTTACGATGTCCTTCTCGTTTGCGTTCTGAAAAATAAGGAACGAAAACGCGCCCTTGCCGAAGTCCTCGAGCATATACTCCTGTCCCTTTACCGTGTCGAGGCTGTCGGGCAGGTAGTTGAGCATATCGTAATTTACCCTTGTGTTTATCATTCCCAAAAGTGAGGGAACAAGCAGTACCGCCGAAATAATTAGAATAGCGATTCGCGATTTTACAACCGCTTTTCCGAATTTCACTATAAGCGCACTCCTTCCAAATTATTAATTTCCAATAGTATATTTTATTCCTTTAACGAAATTAATTAAACGGACAAATGCGGAAACGTGACCGTTTTTTAGGCAGATTTCAAGATTTGTCTAAACGGAAATTGCGGTTATACTTATAGGTTAGCACAAGCTAACTCAATTGTCAAGTAAAGAGCCGAAGCAAAGCCGGCTCGATTATGGTTACCGCACATTTCAGGTGTGCGGTGTTACCCTATTCTTCTTTTTTATCGCACCTGCCGAGCACAAGCTCGGTGTTGCCCTCGAACAGCTCGCAAATGCGCTTCAAATCGTCAGTCAGGTTGTTGTTCATCCCGTTGTTGAGCCAGTTGAACATAAAGCCGATAATCAGCGATTTGTAGTACATCGTAATAACCTCGCGGTCGCGGTCGCAAATGTTGTACTTCTTGGCGGCAAGCTCCATATAGCCGTCGATTGTGCGCTGAGACACGCGGTTGATATACAGCTCAAACATCTCCTTGTTGACGGAGTTGTAGATGTGCATAGCCGCCTTTTTGTTTTTGAGAGCAAAGTCAATTCCGATAATGATTTGGTCGAAAATTGACGCATCGGCGCCGAGCGAGACAATCTCGTCAACCTGCTCGTTTAGGATTTCCTCAACAAGCGACGGGATGTCGTCGTAATGATAGTAAAAAGAGTTGCGGTTAATTCCGCAGTCCTCGACAATTTCCTTAACGGTAATTTTGCTGAGCGATTTTTGATTGAGGAGCTTCATAAACGACTGTTTAATCGCGTCCTTTGTAAGCGTTGTCATA
>ONPH01000101.1 GCA_900319655.1 uncultured Eubacteriales bacterium | reverse complement strand
AGGCGAGAGCGAATCCATATCCTGAGACTGGGTTGTCATTCTCTCCCTTACTACTCTTTCAAGTCTCGAAAAACCAATTCTGAACTGGTTCTGGAGAAGCTCGCCTACGCAGCGGATACGTCTGTTACCGAGGTTATCAATGTCGTCGGTGTTGCCGATACCCTTTGCAACGCAGTTGAGGTAGTTGATTGTAGCAAAGATGTCCTCAACGGTGATGTGGTTGGGAACAAGCTCTGCAGCGCGGTCGGTGAGCATTTCCTTGAGCTGCTCCTCGTTCTCGGCAGAATCGAGAATTTCGCAGAGAACGTCAAAGCGTACATTCTCCTTGATATCGCACTCTGCCTCGGCGTCAAAGTCAACGTAGCAGCCGATATCTACCATGCCGTTAGAGATAATCTTAACGGTCTCGCCCTCGGAGTTCTTTACATAAGCTACGTTTACGCCGGCGTTCTCAATCTCGAGAGCCTTCTCCTTGGAGATTTTCTCATCTCTGAGCGCCATAACCTCGCCTGTGCGCGGATTTGCGAGCGGCTCGGCAAGGGTGTTGCCTGCAAGGCGGTTTGCGATACCGAGCTTTTTGTTGTATTTATATCTGCCGACTCTTGACATATCGTAACGGTTCTCGTCGAAGAACAGGTTGTTGATATGAATCTGCGCGCTGTCAACTGTCGGGGGCTCCGACGGACGGAGCTTTTTGTAAACCTCGATAAGACCTTCCTCAATGTTGTGAGCCTGATCCTTTTCGATAGTCGCCTTCATTCGCTCGTCGTCACCGAAGAAGTCGAGGATTTCGGCGTCGGAACCAAGTCCGAGAGCTCTGATGAAGGATGTTACGGGAAGCTTTCTGTTCTTATCAATACGAACATAGAAAACGTCGTTTATGTCGGTCTCGTACTCGAGCCACGCGCCTCGGTTGGGGATAACGGTGGTGGAGTAGAGCTTTTTACCGGTTTTGTCGTGATCCATCTTGTAATAAACGCCCGGAGAACGAACGAGCTGTGATACAATAACACGCTCCGCGCCGTTGATTACAAAGGTTCCGCTGGGAGTCATCAGCGGGAAGTCGCCCATAAAGACGTTGCTTTCTTTAATTTCGCCGGTGGATTTATTGAGCAGACGGGCGGTAACCCTCAAAGCTGCCGAATATGTGGCGTCTCTTACCTTACACTCAATTACGCTGTAATTGGGGTGCTCGATGTCGAGAGTATAATCAATAAAATCGAGGACAAGGTTGTCCTGATAGTCGGTAATGCCGGAAACGTCCTTAAACACTTCCTCAAGGCCTTCGTTAAGGAACCAATTGTAGGATTCCTTCTGCACCTCGATAAGGTTCGGCATGTCGATAACTTCATCAATCTTGCCAAAGCTCATTCTCTCGGTGTTGCCCAGTTTTACGGGTTTGACATTTACCATTGGCGTTCACTCCTTTTATTTTTTCGACTTCATAAGGATATGTAATGCGCGGTGCAAGCCGCAAAAAGCCGCTCAAAAAAATATCAATAAAAAACATCTTGACACAGAGAACTTTTTGTGATAATATCCCCTTGTCAAAAGGTTTTTTTTCGAAAAATTTCAAGCCTTTTCGTACATATCCCCATTATGGTACATTTTACTATTCTACGCCTGTTTCGGCAAGTTGTCAAGAGGGTTTTTAAAGGTTTTTAATATAATTTAATACTTTTTTAACAGTTAATGCTCCAAAGGAATTAAAATCCGTGGAGCTTAAAATTTTGCCCCAAAAGGAACGCCCGACAGCGTGTAGAGTTTTGAATTAAAAATCAACGTCGAAATTACTTTTAAAGGCTCCCCCGTCGCGTAAGCTACGGGGGAGCTGGCGCCGTCAACTCGTTGACGGTGACTGAGGGGGCGGCACTTCCTCTATCGCCCCGTTTGAAATTGCAACGGAAAACTCGTATTAATTCACACGTAGCCCCCTCCGCCGCCTTAAGGCGGCACCTTTTTCTGGCGAAAACAGCAACCTTAGCACGTCGGCAACCCTTTTGGGCTTCGCCCATTTCCCCTACAAGGGGAATCACCTTTTGTCACTTCGTGACATTTCCCCTATCAGGGGAATTTCCCGTAACAAGTGACGGGGGAGGCTTTAAAACAACCTGTCCGTCCCCACAATCTATTTATAATTGCAAACATTATAATTGTATGGTATAATGAACACCGTCGGATAATAACACACGGGTTTAGATTCAATTAATTAAACTCTAAACTCTAAACACTAAACTCTAAAAAAAAGAATGGCGATTTACAAGATAGCGGAAATTAACATTTTAATAAATCCGATTTACGGCTACACCAAAAAGCAGATGGAGCCGTTTATTTGCGGCGAAACGGACTACGAATTCGACGCTTCCGCAACAAGGGAAGAAATCGAGCGCTCGGTGTCGAGGGATGAAACCCCCGTACCGCCTGCCCTGCACGAAGGGCCGATTATCCTTACCAAAATTTGCAGGCGTATGCTCGAGGACTACGACGGATTTTTCTTCCACTCGTCATCGCTCTGCCTCAACGGCGAGGGGTATCTGTTCACCGCGCTGAGCGGAACGGGAAAATCCACCCACACCTCGTACTGGCGCGAGCTGTTCGGCGGCAAGGTCACAATGATTAACGACGACAAGCCGATTATCCGCAAAATCGACGGCAAATTTTACGTCTGCTCCACTCCGTGGATGGGCAAGTCGAACATCGGAACAAACCTGAACGCGCCGGTAAAAGCGGTCTATGTGCTGAAGCGCGGAGACGAAAACCGCGCTGAGCAGGTCAGTCCTGCAAAGGTGTTCAGAGAATTGCTCGAGGCTACGCTTCTGCCCGACAAGCGCGAGAACACCGCAAAGCTTTTGGAGCTGTACGACGGACTGTTCAGCCAGGCGAAGTTAGTTGAGCTTTACTGCAAGCCCGAAATCGAAGCGGCAAAGACCGCTTATAACGCGGTAAATGAGGAGGCATTATGAGCTACTTACCACCGGTCGTATCCGTTGAAAATATGCGGAAAAGCGACCAGAGAACAATAGAAAACAGCGTGGCTTCCGCAACGCTTATGCACCGCGCCGCAAAGGGAATTTTCGACGCCGTTGGCTTTACCGGCAGGGTTGCGATAGTCTGCGGCTCGGGCAACAACGGCGGCGACGGCTACGCGCTTGCCTGCATTTTGTGCGAGCACGGAATTACCCCGACGATTTTCAGGGTGAGCGAAAAATTCTCAAAGGACGGTCTGTATTTTTATCAGACGGCTAAGAGCATGGGCTGTGAGGAAGGCAATCTGAATATGCCATCTCCCCTGCTCGGCTACGATATTGTGGTCGACTGCATTTTGGGCACAGGCTTTTCGGGAGAGCTCAGAGGCGAGGTGCGCAGAGCGGTTGAGGAAATCAACTCATCGTCCGCGTTCATCATCAGCGTCGACATCAACAGCGGTCTGAACGGCGACACCGGCGTTGCGGAGCTTGCCGTAAAATCCGACCTCACGGTGTCAATCGGCTCGTACAAAACCGGAATGTTCATCAACGACGCGCCTGAGTACATCGACCAACTGACAAACGCCGACATCGGCATTGAGATTATCGAGGAGCAGTACCACCTGATGGACTACGAACACCTGCATATGTTTGAGGGCTACAACTCCGAGGTTATGAGCTTCAAGGAGTTCTACGAAAAAACCGGCTACGCCCCGGGCGGGTGCAACATCGCTGACGTTATCGCAGAGCTGAGCGAAAACGAACACAAAACAATCGTCGTCAAGGGCGAACGCTCCGCGGTTATCAGCGACATCAAATACACCTACTTCTGCGCGGAATATGTAAAATAAGGACTGATTATATGTTTAATCTATTTCAAAAGTTTCAAAGGTTTATGCAGGGCAGATACTTTATGGACACGCTCAACAAATTTTTGCTTGTTACGGTTCTGGTGCTCTCGCTAATTTCGGTATTCATCTTCTACCTTCCCGTAAAGCTGATTTTTGTAGCGGTTGAGCTTGCCTTGCTCGGCTGGTTCATTTTCAGGTGTCTGTCGCGCAACATTCCCAGCAGAATGAGGGAGAACAGAATATTCGAAAAGGCGTTCAACCCTGTCAAAAGCTTCTTTGTTTTGAGCTTCAAAAAAATCCGCGACAGAAAGGACTACCGCTACATCAAGTGTCCTGCCTGCAAGGCTCAGCTCAGGGTTAAGAACAAAAAGGGCAGACACACCGTCCGCTGTCCGAAATGCTCAAACGAATTCAAAAAGACCATACGATAATAATTGTCAATTATTTTTTCTTGACTTTTCAACCTTTTATGCTATACTTTAAGTGACAAATTACTATCATATTTGTCGCACTTAGAAGGCTACGCCTTCGGAAAGGAGCTAATACTTATGGCCAACGAAGAAATCAAAGAAGAAATGGAAACCGAGGGCACGCTTATTACGCTTGAGGACGAGGAAGGCAACGAGGTTGAATTTGAGTTCCTGGACATTGTTGAGCACAAGGGTGAGGAGTACATCGTTCTTATCGAGAACGACGAGGACGCCGACGAGGTTGTTATCCTCAAAATCAACCCCATCGACGAAGAAACCGAGGAGTATGTGAGCATTGACGACGACGCGCTGCTCGATACTGTCTTTGAGAAGTTCAAGAAAAAGTACGAGGGCGACATTAACTTTGCGTAATCAGCAGCACGGCTTATGCCGTGCTTTTTGTTTTATACTAATTCCTGATAGAAAGTAGACTTATATTTTGCGAGGATATTTTTGCGAAGGACGCGGCAAGGCTGACGCCTTGCAAGGACGACAACGCAGTATTGCGGAAAATAGACCGCAAAGATTGTCTACTTTTTATTAGGTATTAGTATTATACAGACAAAGCGCCAAAAAGCCACACCTCGCCTTTATCGACGGAAAATTGACAAATAACGGCAATTTTTACAAATATACGGCGTTTTAGTGCGATAAAATGTAAACACTTGGCTTTAATCAAATCTTGAAAACAGGCTTAAAATATGTTATAATGGCATTTGATAGTATAATCAAAAGCAAGGTTGTACTATAGATTAATGAGATTGGGGATTGGCATATGGAGAAAAAGACTGTTGACTTAACCCTGCTCGACGGCGTTCTTAACGAATACGCCGACGTCAAGGGAAGTCTGATTACCATTTTGCAAAACACACAGGATATCTACGGCTATCTTCCCAAAGAGGCTATTGAGCTTATTTCCGAGAGAACCGGAATTGCTACCTCGGAGATTATGGGCGTGGGTACCTTTTACACACAGTTCAGGTTTGAACCGGTCGGCAAGTACCTGCTTATGCTTTGTCAGGGTACAGCCTGCCACGTTAACTCCTCAGAGCTGATTTTACAGACTATCAAGGATGAGCTTGGTATTGACGACGGACAGACAACCGAGGACGGCTTGTTCTCGCTCAAATGCGTTGCATGTCTCGGCTGCTGCTCACTCTCCCCTGTTATGATGATTAACGAGGACACCTACGGCAGCTTAACGCCCGACAAAACCAAGAAAATTCTTAAGGAATTAAGGGAGGCGGCACTGTGAGAATAGTTATCGGACAAGGCTCATGCGGTATCGCCGCCGGAGCCGAGAAGGTTAGAAAGGCTCTTCTTAATACAAACATCAACGCAGAGAGCATCTCAATCACAGGATGTATCGGTATGTGCTACCTTGAGCCTATCGTCGACATTTACGACGATGACAACAAGCTGACAAGGCTTGTAAAGGTCAGCGAGAACGACGCTGAAAGCATCGCGAGGTTTATCGAGAGCGGCGACAAGGCTGCTGTTGAAAAGCTTATCGTAAGCGACGAGGACAGCGAGTTTTTATCAAAGCAGACAAGAATCGCGCTGCGCAACTGCGGTATCATCAACCCCGACGAGATTGAAGCTTACATAAACGCAGGCGGCTACACAGCGCTTAAAAAGGCAATTTGCGAGCTTACGCCCGAGGGTGTAATCGACATAATCAAGACCTCAGGCCTTGCAGGACGCGGCGGCGCAGGCTTCCCGACATGGTTCAAGTGGAACGCGGCTCGTCAGAGCGAGGGCGAGGAAAAGTACCTCATCTGTAACGCCGACGAGGGCGACCCCGGCGCGTTTATGGACAGAGCGGTAATCGAGTCCGATCCGCACAACCTGATTGAAGGTATGCTCATCGGCGCGTACGCAATCGGCGCAAAGCACGCTGTTGTATATGTCCGCGCAGAGTATCCCCTCGCGATCAAGCGCCTTAAAAACGCTATCGCCCAGGCAAAGGATAAGGGCATTATCGGTGAGAACATCTTCGGCTCCGATTTCTCCTGCGACTTCACAATCAAGGCAGGCGCAGGCGCGTTTGTATGCGGTGAAGAAACCGCGCTTATCGAGTCGCTCGAGGGTCACAGAGGTATGCCCAGGCTTAAGCCTCCGTTCCCGGCGCAGTCGGGCTTCTGGAGAAAGCCTTCAAATATCAACAACGTTGAGACCTTCGCAAACGTCGGCTGGATTATCAACAACGGCGGCGAGGCGTTCGCGGCTATGGGTACAGAGAACTCAAAGGGTACCAAGGTATTCGCCGTTACAGGTAAGGTTAAGCGCTCGGGACTTGTTGAAATCCCGATGGGTAAAACCCTGCGCGACGTTATCTTTGACATCGGCGGCGGTATGAAAACCGACAAGGAGTTCAAGGCTGTACAGATGGGCGGTCCGTCAGGCGGATGTATTCCTGCCGACCTTATCGACACCGTTATCGACTACAAGGCTCTCGGCGCTACCGGCGCTATCATGGGCTCGGGCGGTATGGTTGTTATGGACGACCGTATCGGTACAAAGAGAATGTTAGAAATGCTCGAGCGTATCACCAAGGGCGAGGGCAAGGAAGGCGATATCGAGCTACTCGAGGAGCTGTGCTACTCAATCAAGGACGGCGCGCTCTGCGGTCTCGGTCAGACTGCTCCCAACCCCGTGCTCACCACAATCAAGTACTTCCGCGACGAGTACGAGGCTCATATAAATGACAAGAAGTGTCCTGCAGGCGAATGCAGCGACCTCATCGAATACAGGATTATCGCCGACAAGTGTAAGGGCTGTACGCTCTGCGCGAGAAACTGCCCGGTTAACGCTATTTCCGGCACTGTTAAAAAACCACACGTTATCAACACCGACAAGTGCATTAAGTGCGGCAAGTGCTACACTTCATGTAAGTTCGGCGCTATTGTTAAGGAATAAGGAGGGCTGAAAATGATTAATCTTACAATTAACGGAAAGCAAATTACAGCCCCCGAAGGCTCTACAATTTTAGAGGCGGCACGCCTTAATGACATCTACATCCCCACACTTTGCTACGACAAGGCTGTTGAGGTTTACGGCGCATGCGGACTTTGCGTTGTAGAGGCTGAGGGTATTCCCAAGCTTCTCCGCTCATGCTCGGCAAAGGCAAGCGAGGGTATGGTTATCAATACCGAGAGCGACAGAGTTGTTCAGTCGAGAAAAATCGCAATGGAGCTTTTGATGTCCGCCCACGACGGCGACTGCGTTGCTCCCTGCCAGCTCAACTGCCCGGCTCATACCGACTGCCAGGGCTATGTGGGACTTATCGCGAACGGCGAGTACGAGTCCGCGCTTAAGCTCATCAAAAACAAAATTCCGCTTCCGGCTTCAATCGGACGTGTTTGCCCCCACCCCTGTGAGAAGGCTTGCCGCAGAAAGAACGTTGAGGAGCCTATCAACATCGCTCAGCTCAAGGCTTTTGCGGCTGATATGGATCTTAAAGCAGACAGCTACACTCCCGACGTTGCGGCTTCAACCGGCAAAAAGGTAGCAATCATCGGCGGCGGCCCTGCCGGCCTTACAGCCGCTTACTACCTCGCAATTATGGGACACAGTGTAACTGTTTACGATATGATGGGAAAAATGGGCGGTATGCTGCGCTACGGTATTCCCCAGTACAGACTTCCCAAGGATGTGCTCGACCGGGAAATCGCCATCATCGAAAAGACAGGCGTTAAGCTTGTCAACAATGTAAAGCTCGGCAAGGACTTTACAATCAAATCTCTTAAGGCTGAAAACGACGCGGTTATCGTTGCGGTAGGCGCTTGGAAATCAAGCTCAATGCGCACTCCCGGCGAGGATCTCGAGGGTGTTTACGGCGGTATCGACTTCCTTCGCGGCGTAATCAAGGGCAACGCTCCCGAAATCGGTGAGAAGGTTGTAATCTGCGGCGGCGGTAACACCGCTATGGACGCCTGCAGAACCGCGGTAAGACTCGGAGCTAAGGAAGTTTACGTTGTTTACAGACGTACGCGTAACGAAATGCCCGCCGACAAGCTCGAAATTGACGAGGCTGAGGAAGAGGGCGTAATCTACAAATTCCTCACAAATCCGCTTTCGTTCAACGGCGAGAACGGCAAGGTTAAGTCGATTACCCTCCAGATTATGGAGCTCGGTGAGCCCGACGCTTCCGGCAGACGCAGACCTGTTCCCGTTGAGGGCAAGACCGAGGAAATCGAGGTTGACAGCGTAATCCTCGCTATCGGTCAGAAGCTCGTTCAGGGCGACGTTGCAGAGCTTAAGCTCAACGACAGAGGAAACATTGAAGCCGATCCCGACTTCTTCACAACCGACCTCGAGGGCGTATTCGCAATCGGTGACGCCACAAACAGAGGCGCTTCAATCGCGATTGAGGCTATCGGTGAGGCTGACCGCTGCGCAAAGGCTGTTGACGCTTATCTTAACGGTATGCCGCTCGACACCAGAGTGCCCTACATCAGCAAACGCGACGAAAGCACAATCGACTACTCCGACAGACAGAAGGAGAGCAGAATTACTCCCAAGGTTCTGCCTGCGGACGTTAGAAATAAAAACTTTGACGAGGTATCGCTTGGCTTTACCGAGGAAGAGGCTCAGGCTGAGGCTCAGAGATGTCTTGAGTGCGGCTGCCGCGAGTATTACAAGTGTAAGCTGCTGTCCGTCGCTCAGCTTTACGACATCAACCCAGAGCGCTTCAAGGGCGAAATGCCTCAGAAATACAACCGCGACGCCAACGCGTTTATCGAGAGAAACAACGCCAAGTGTATTCTCTGCGGTCTGTGCGTAAGATCCTGCCGCGAGGTTATGGACCTGCACTCTCTCAAAAAGCAGGTTCCGCTCAACGAGGACTACACCGAGGAAACCGTTGATATCGACGGCAAGCCGGCAAGCGTGCTTGTATCGCGCTACGACGGCAAGGTTCTCAGGGTAATCCCCAACGACGAGCTGTCGAGAAGTATGAAGCTTTCACGCGACGAGCTCATTAAGCTGGTTGAGAATAAATAAAAATATAAAGCATAATTGTAGGGGCGTGCATTGCACGCCCGCGGACAACATCAAACGTTGTGTAAATCCTGCGGGCGGTCAATGACCGCCCCTACATTTTTTAATTTTCAACTAAATAAATCTCTTTACTTCTCCGCGTGAATTTGTTACAATAAAAGCGGAACAATAATACAGAAAGAGGGTATTTTTATGGCTAACAACAACAGAAAGGTTGTGCTTATCGGAACAGGTATGGTAGGTATGAGCTTTGCCTATGCCGCGCTTAACCAGAGCGTTTGCGACGAGCTTGTGCTGATTGACCTTAACGATGTAAGGGCGAAGGGTGAGGCGATGGACCTCAACCACGGTCTTGCGTTCTCAAATTCAAGTATGAAGATTTACTTTGGAGACTACAGCGACTGCTCAAATGCGAACATCGCCGTTATCTGCGCAGGCGTTGCGCAAAAGCCGGGCGAGAACCGTCTGGAGCTTTTACAGCGCAATACCAAGGTATTCAGCTCAATCGTTCCGCGCGTGGTATCGAGCGGCTTTGACGGAATTTTCCTCGTAGCCACCAACCCCGTTGACATAATGACAAGAGTAACCTACGAGCTTTCGGGCTTTAACGCCGCCAAGGTTATCGGTACGGGCACAACGCTCGACACCGCAAGACTGCGTTACCTGCTCGGACAGTATTTCGAGATTGATCCGCGCCATATGCACGCCTATGTTATCGGTGAGCACGGCGACAGCGAGTTCGTGCCGTGGAGCCAGGCGATGATGGCGGTTAATCCGGTGCTCGATATGCTCGAAAAATATCCCGACAGATACAAGATGGACGACCTCGACCGCATCAGCAACGACGTCCGCACCGCGGCTTATGAGATTATCAAGGCGAAGGGCTCGACCTACTACGGCATCGGTATGGCGGTTTGCAGAATTGTCCGCGCGATTTTCAACAACGAAAATTCGGTATTCACCGCGTCCGTAAGGCTCCGCGGAGAGTATGGTCTGCGCAACGAGGTATTTATCGGCAACCCGTGCATTATCAACAGCGGTGGAGCTAACAGAATTCTTGAGCTGTCGCTGACCGACGAGGAGCTCGAAAAATTCAAGAACTCCTACACAATCCTCAATGAAAGCTTCCATTCGATTCAAATTTAATTGCATTTGCGACATAAAAAAAGCGTGCGCACTGCGTGCGCTTTTTTAGCCATCGCTCGTGCGCACGCAGTGCGCAACTGAGCGGGCAATACATATTTTTATTTGATAAAGTTTTATTTATATTACTACTTGTAGAAATAAGTTACTTTTATATTTATATTATACAATTTGTTGTGATTTCCTATCAAATAAATAAGCCTGTCCAAAACGGACAGGCTTAGATTATATCTTATGTCTTAGCTGCTTTTATTGCTTTTCTTGTACTTGTAGTCCTTATCGGGGAAGATCGCGTTGAGCACGATACCTGCGATAGAAGCAACTGCGAGCGGTGAAAGCGTGATGTTCGCGCTGCCGATGTTGAAGCTAACGGTGTCAGCCTGCAGACCGAGCGCGCAAACAAGGATAACCGCCGCCACGATGAGGTTGCGGCTCTTTATAAAGTCAACGTGGTTTTCAACGAGATTGCGCACGCCGATAGCGGAAATCATACCGTAGAGCACGAGCGAGATACCGCCGATAATGCAGCTCGGGATTGTGCCGATACACGCTGCGACAATCGGGAAGAACGAAATACCAACCGCAAAGTAAGCCGCGATACGGATAACCTTGGGATCGTAAACCTTTGTAAGCGCGAGCACGCCGGTGTTCTCGCCGTATGTAGTGTTTGCAGGGCCGCCGAACAGCGAAGCGAGGGTTGTAGCCAAGCCGTCGCCAAGGAGCGTTCTGTGCAGGCCGGGATCGGCAATGTAGTTCCTGCCGACGGTTGAACCGATCGCGCTGATGTCACCGATGTGCTCCATCATTGTTGCGAGCGAAATCGGAACGATAGCGATAATCGCGGAAAGAATTGTTGTGCCGTTCGACCAGTCAATTCCGCCGAACACGGTGTTTTTCCAGTTAACCGGGAAGTCGATAAGCGCGCCGTCGCCAAAGATTTTGCCTGAGCCGATGTTATCGAGAACTTGGTTAAGTCCGCTGAAGTCGAAAATCGGGAGATACTTAACTACCTCGCCTGCCTCGTTAAGCTCAGCGCCGCCTGAGAACATCCACGGAACGTTCTGAATGAGGTCGGGATTTGCCTGACCGATGTAGTGAAGTCCGAGCGCGACGGCGTAGGAGATTATAAGTCCGAGGATAATCGGAATAATCTTTGCCATACCCTTGCCCCAGATGTTGAAGATGATGATTACAGCAAGGGCGACAATTGCCAAGAACCAGTTTGTCTGGCAGTTGTTAACCGCCGAGGGAGCGAGTCCGAGACCGATTGCGATGATAATCGGGCCTGTAACAACAGGCGGGAAGAAACGCATTACCCTTTCAACGCCGATAGCCTTGATGATACCTGCCAAAAGAAGGTAAACAAGACCTGCGGCGGCTACGCCCAAGCAGGCGTAGGGCAGCATTGTATTCGGATCGGCGCCTTCGGGAGCCATTGACTTGACCGCGGCATAACCGCCGAGGAACGCGAATGATGAACCCAAAAACGCAGGAACTTTAAACTTTGTGAGAATGTGGAACAGAATTGTTCCCAGGCCTGCCATGAGCAGGGTTACCGAAACGTCAAGTCCGGTGATAATCGGCACGAGGATTGTTGCTCCGAACATTGCGAACATATGCTGAATTCCGAGCACAATCATTCTGAATTTGCCGAGCGAACGGGCGTCGTAAATGCCCTCGTTTTTCTTACTCAATTTGCCCTTCTCCTTTTTATAAATTTTCCTCATTGTTCTACACTTGTAGGGTACGGTCTTGACCGTACCGCAAACTGTGAACCAAATCCTTGCGATTATTCACGGTTCGGTCAGCTTTGCATGGGTGTTGTTTCCCAAATTAAAAATTTGGACAACCACCTCAAAGACCGAACCCTACAATATTCAATCTCAAAAATAAGGCTGTCTGCTTTCGCGAGACAGCCTTGAATTTTTGAATAATTAAAATTACTCGTTGATAGCGATAACTGCGCCTGAACCTACAGTTCTGCCGCCCTCACGGATAGCAAAACGGAGACCAACTTCGATAGCGATAGGAGTGATAAGCTCAACATCCATCTCTACGTTATCGCCGGGCATGCACATCTCTACACCGTCGGGAAGAGAGATTGTGCCTGTAACGTCAGTTGTTCTGAAATAGAACTGGGGACGATAGTTGTTAAAGAAAGGTGTATGACGGCCACCCTCGTCCTTAGTCAGTACGTAAACCTGACCACGGAACTTTGTGTGGGGGTGAATTGTGCCGGGCTTTGCAAGAACCTGACCTCTCTGGATCTCAGTTCTCTGAACACCACGGAGAAGAACACCTACGTTGTCGCCTGCCTCAGCATAGTCAAGAGTCTTTCTGAACATCTCAAGACCTGTAACAACAACTTTTCTCTTCTCGTCTGTAAGACCAACGATTTCAACTTCCTCAGAAGTCTTAATCTGGCCTCTCTCTACTCTACCTGTAGCAACTGTACCACGGCCTGTGATTGTGAATACGTCCTCAACAGGCATAAGGAAGGGAAGGTCAGCCTTACGGTCAGGTGTGGGGATAAACTCGTCAACAGCAGCCATAAGCTCGTGGATGCAAGCGTACTCGGGAGCATTGGGATCCTTAGAATCGCTCATAAGAGCTACATAAGCAGAACCCTTGATGATGGGTGTGTCGTCGCCGGGGAACTCATACTCGTTGAGGAGGTCACGGATCTCCATCTCTACGAGCTCGAGGAGCTCTTC
>ONPH01000209.1 GCA_900319655.1 uncultured Eubacteriales bacterium | reverse complement strand
AATTGGGTAATTTTACGGTAATTTTGCGGTAATCTAATTTGGAGTTGACTTTTATTTAATGCAAATTTTAGTTACAATAGCACTAATAGTTATAGGAGTTCTTTTATTTGAATTTATAATTTTCGCCCACGAGTTCGGACACTTTATTACGGCGAAAAAATCCGGAGTTCAGGTCAACGAGTTCGCTCTCGGTATGGGACCTAAAATTTTCGGCTTCAAAAAGGGCGAAACACAGTATTCTCTCAGGCTTTTTCCAATCGGCGGTTACTGCGCCATGGAGGGCGAGGATCAGTCCAGCGACAATCCGCGCGCGTTTACAAACGCTAAAATCTGGAAGCGGATGATTATTATTGTCGCAGGCGCGGTAATGAACATACTCGTCGGCTTTTTGCTGATGTTTATTGTCGTTGTGCAAATGCCGGGGTATGAGTCCACAATCGTTCAGCAGTTTGCGCCTAACTCATACACCGCTAACAGCGGCTTGCAGGCAGGCGACAAAATCACCTCGATCAACGGCTATCCGATTTGGAATACCAAGGACTTACAGTTTGCGGTTCAAACGCTTCAGGTGAGCGACGTTGATCCCAAGTCCGTCACGGTCTATAAGCAGGACTGCTGTTCCGAGCTCTACAGGCTTTGCTACAACCTCGCGAACGGAACCGATTTAATCGGCAGGGAAATCTCAAAGGATGAGGTTCAGAAAATCTCCGAAGTTCTAACCGACGGCACAACTCAGATCAACAAGGTCGATAATAAGGAGCAGGCGTATTCTATCCTGAAAACGACCACCGACAAAATCTATTCAACCCTCGGAGTGACGGATAAAACCAAGTACAAGTACCCCGAGATTGAAGTCCGTGACAGCCGTCAACGCTTCACCGCGGACGTAACCGTTGAACGCGGCGGCGAGAAAACCGAGCTTGAGCAGGTGCAGTTTTATTCCTACTACGCAAGCGAGGAGGACGCTGAGAATAACAAGGCTTCCGTCGGAATAGATTTTTATGTTGAGCCGGTTGAGAAAAACTTTTTCACCGTGCTTGAGCAGACGGGAAGTCAGACAATCTCACTCGCGAAAACCGTTTGGCAGTCGCTTATAATGCTCGTTCAGGGCAGGTTCAGCTTTAACGACCTTTCGGGCCCTGTCGGTATGACAAAGGCGGTTTCAATGGTAGCTTCCGAGGGCTTAAAGGTGAACTTTGCAAGTGCCGTGAACAACATTGTTTTCATAATGGCGCTCATCACCGTCAACCTCGGCGTAGTAAATATGCTTCCGTTCCCGGCGCTTGACGGCGGAAGATTTTTGTTTTTGATAATCGAGGCGATTATCCGCAGACCTCTGCCGCGAAAGTTCGAGTATATCGTCAACGGCGTCGGTCTTGCGATTTTGATAATGTTTATAATAGCGATTTCTGTCAAGGACGTTTGGCAGCTAATCACGGGCACGTTCCCGACAATCAGTTAGGAGGATAATATGGGCAGCAAAATTCAGGTTAAAGCAGGAAATGTGTTAATCGGCGGCGGCGCTGAGGTCAGCGTTCAGTCGATGCTCAACGTGCCGTCAACCGACGTCGAAGGCTCGGTAAAACAGGCAAAGGCGCTTGAAGAAGCCGGCTGTCAAATTATCCGCGCGGCAATCCCCGATATGGACGCGGTAAAGCTTATTCCGGCTCTTAAGGAAGCCGTAAGCGTGCCGATTGTCGCGGACATTCATTTTAACTACAAGCTCGCGCTTGAAGCGTGCGCGGCAGGCATTGATAAAATCCGCATTAACCCGGGCAATATCGGCTCTGACGACAGGGTAAAGGCGGTAGCAGACGCCTGCAGGCAGAGGGGTATTCCGATTAGAATCGGCGTAAATTCCGGCTCGCTCGAAAAGGAAATTTTAGCGAAGTACGGCCATCCGACGCCCGAGGCGCTCTGCGACAGCGCGCTTTACCACGCTTCACTGCTCGAAAAATTCGATTTTACCGACATTGTGCTTTCGATGAAAAGCTCAACCGTTTCAAATATGATTAAGGCGTATGAGATTGCCGCTCAGCGCTGCGATTATCCGCTCCACCTCGGCGTTACCGTTTCCTGCCCGACCTGCGGCAGAACGAGGATTGACCTCGTTAAAATCGCGAACGAGGTAGAGGAACGCCTGCGCGGCTGCAACAAAAACATAAAGGTCGCCGTTATGGGCTGCGTTGTAAACGGCCCGGGAGAAGCCAAGGAAGCCGATATCGGCTTGGCAGGCGGCGACGGCTGCGGAATTATTTTCAAAAAAGGCGAAGTTTTGTATAAGGTCAGCGAGGATAAGCTCGTCGACGCACTCATTGACGAGGTTAATAAGCTCTAACATAGATTTGAAGGGAGTATATGAATACTTTAGGAAGTTTATTCGGCTCTGTTTGCGACTGCTCGGGAATTGCCCCGGCGCTCTTAAACGGAGAGATTTTAGATGTCAACATAAATAATAAAATACGGTTAATTACGATTAACGTTCATTTTGATACATACATTAATTTTGACGAACTTATTAAGTCGGAAAAAAAGTTTTCCAAGGCGCTTAATTCTCAGGTTTTAATCAAGCCTAAGTTCAATTCCGAATTGTTCTCGGCAGACTGTTTTCAGTCGCTTTATGCAACCGTCAGAAGGGAAATGCCCAGCATTAACGGCACTCTCAACAACGCCGAGGTGAGTTACGAGGACAACGTACTGACAATGAAGCTCCAAAACGGCGGCAAGGCTCTGCTCGACGCAAAGGAATTTGACAAGGCGCTCGCGCGTATAATTAACGAGCAGTTTTCGCTCAATGTTGCGATTAAGTATACGGGTATTTTCGAGGTCAAGGCGGACAGCGAAGAATACCGCCAGGCGATTAAAAGCGCCGAGGAGCAGGCGAGAAGAGAGCAAATTCAGCTTTCTGCCGATTACTACGGTGAACAGCAGGCTGATGACAACGCAAGACAGAAAATGCGTGAAAAATCCGTCGAAATTGAAATCCGCGAGGGAAAATATGCCACACCTCAGCTCATTGAAACCTCGGTAAGACCGCTCTACGGCAGGAGCATCCGCGGCAAGTATGTGCCCATCAGCTCAATTGCCGACGACAGCGGAAAGGTGCTTATCTGGGGCGATGTTTTTGACGTTGAAAAGCGCGTTACCCGTTCGGGCGACAAAAATATTTTCACAATCGACATAACCGACTACACCGGCTCGACCACGGTAAAGGTGTTTAACTCAATTCGCGAGTCAGCAGTGCTCGACAACCTCAAAAAGGGCAGTACAATCGCCGTTATGGGCGATGTTGAGTACGATAAATACGCTTCCGAGATTGTCGTAAACGCGCGCGGAATCGGCACTGCCGAAAAGGTAAAGGTTGTCGATAAGGCTGAGCAAAAGCGCGTTGAGCTTCACTTGCATACAAATATGTCGCAGATGGACGCCATCACCTCGGCAGGCGACCTTGTAAACCGTGCCTACAGCTGGGGACACAAGGCGATTGCGATTACCGACCACGGCGTTGCCCAGGCGTTCCCCGACGCATTGAAAGCTGCCGATAAAATCAATAAAGACGGCGAGAAAATCAAAATTCTCTACGGCACCGAGGGCTCGACGGCACATTTGTCTGCTTCGATATCGAGACCACGGGACTTTCTCCGCTGAGCGATAAAATCACTGAAATCGGCGCGGTAAAGGTCGTAAACGGCGAGGTAACTGATACCTTCTCGACCTTCGCAAATCCCGAAATGCCGATTCCATCAAAGATTGTCCAGTTGACAGGAATCACCGATGATATGGTAAAGGACGCGCCTTCGCAGGCTGAAGCCGTTTCGGCGTTCCTCGAATTTGCCGAGGGCAGCGTGCTCGTTGCTCACAACGCGCCGTTCGATACCTCGTTTATTCGCAAGGCGTGCGAGAATATGGGCGTTGACTACGGCTTTACCTCAATTGACACGGTTGCTATTTCACGTGCGATTTTGCCCGACATCAAGAATGTCAAGCTCGACACCGTGGCAAATTACCTTAAGCTCGGCAAGTTCAACCACCACCGCGCGACTGACGACGCCGAGATTTTGTCGAGAATTTTCCTCAACCTCTGCCAAAGGCTTAAGGACGACTATGGTATTTTCGACGCCAAGGATATCAACACAAAAATCGCGGGCGGCGACTTCAAAAAACTGCCGTCCTACCACCAAATTATAATTGCTAAAAATCAGGTCGGCTTAAAAAATCTCTACAAGCTGATTTCCGAAAGCCACCTTAAAACCTTCTATAAAAAACCGAGAATTCTCAAAAGCTCGCTCGTTGAGCACAGGGAAGGGCTGATAATCGGCTCGGCGTGCTGCGAGGGACAGCTCTACAAGAGTATTCTCAAAAACGCGCCGTGGGCTGAGGTAAAGCGAATTGCATCCTTCTACGATTACCTCGAAATTCAGCCCTCGGGCAACAACGCCTTTATGCTCCGCGAGGGTATCTTCAAGGATATCGACGACCTCAGGGAGATTGACCGCAAGATTATCAGGCTCGGCAAGGAGCTCGGCAAGCCCGTCTGCGCAACCTGCGACGTTCACTTTATGGATCCGCACGATTCGGACTACCGCAAAATTTTGCAGGCTTCGCAAAAGTTTGCCGACGCGGACAAGCAGCCGCCGCTGTTTTTCAGAACCACAGCCGAAATGCTAGGGGAGTTTGAGTGGCTGGGCGAGAAAAAGGCGTA
>ONPH01000146.1 GCA_900319655.1 uncultured Eubacteriales bacterium | reverse complement strand
TGAGCGAGCAGAGCGACGCGGTTGTGCTTGTTGTCAGCGAGGAAACCGGCGTAATCTCACTTGCCTTTGACGGCGAGCTCACGAGGGATTACACAAGGGATACGCTGATTAAAAAACTCAACGAGCTTTTGCTCGACGAATTCGAGGACGTTAACAATTTGAGATTTAAAAGAGGGAGGAAGTCCAAATGAAAAAATCCTCCTTCACCCAAAAGCTTTTTCAAAACAACTATTTTTTGCTGGTACTCGCTCTTATAGTTTCGTTCGGAATTTGGGTTTATATGAGTATGAACTCTGTGAACGATACTAACGTGACTATCAGTAATCTTCCGATACAAACGGAGCTTTCCGACAGCGCGAAGGACCTCGGACTTCAGGTCTTTTCAGGCGATACAACCACCGCCTCGGTAACGCTTTCGGGTAACCGCACAATGCTCGGTCAAATCACCGAATCCGATTTGATTGTTACCGCTTCCGCAAGCTCTGTTTCCACCACCGGCAATTATACTCTGCCGGTATCAGCCACCAAGGCAAACCCTTCGAGCAATTTCCAGATTGTCAGCAACACGCCATCGTCGATTAACGTTGTTGTCGATTATTTTAAGGAAGGTACGTTCAGTATTCAGGACGGCTTGGAATACAGCGTTAAAAACGGCTATTACGGCTCAACCTCAATGCCGTATAAGGAGCTGAAAATTTCAGGACCTCAAAGCGAGGTTATGAAGATAAAAAAGGTTGTTGCAAAAGGCACAATCGAAGGCGAACTTACCGAGGAAAAAGAGGTAGTAGCCCAGATTGTTCTTTACGATGAAAACAACAATGAGCTTCCGCAAAAGCTTTTGACTCTCAGCTTTACCACAATGGCGGTTAAGGTTGAGGTTATGCCCGAAAAGACCGTTCCGCTTAAGCCGGTATTCATCAACAAGCCGAGCGGACTTGACATTACCGAGGATATGATTACGATTAATCCCTCGAGTATTCTGCTTGCAGGTCCTAAGGAAATTATTGAAAACGTTAAGGCGGTTAATATTGAGGCGATTGACTTCTCAACGCTCAAAAACGACGTTGCAAAGTTTGACGCGCTCAGCTTTGATGTGCTCGACAGCTGTAAGAATATCAGCGATAACAATACTGTTTCGGTAACGCTTGATTTGAGCTCTATGTCGGTTAAGCAGTTTGACGTTGAAACCTTCTCGGTTGAGGGCTTGCTGTCAAAGTATAAATCTGAGGTAACATCAAAGAGTGTTACTGTTACGGTTGTCGGTCCTAAGTCTGAGATTGACGCTCTGACCGCAGACAAGATTACCGCGGTAATTGACACCACAGACGCAAACGGAAAGACCGGTTCGGTTCAAATGCCCGTTTCGTTTAAGTTCAGCTCTGCCACAAGCTGTTGGGCTTACGGAAAATATCAGGCGAACCTGACAATCACAGAATCATAAAATTAAGGAGTACCTACGGGTACTCCTTTTTTAATGTGTAAACGCTTTGAACCAAGCCGATACATATTAATACGCAGATAACCGAGCTTCCGCCCGAGCTGAACAGCGGAAGCGTTACGCCGATAACAGGGAAAAAGCCGAGCACCATTCCGAGGTTTATAATTACCTGCGAGGATATAAGCGCGAAAACTCCGCCGCAAATCAGCTTTCCGCGGTAATCTGCGGAATTTTTGGCGGTTTTCAGAATTCTCAGCATTATAAATAACAGCAAGACAAGTACGATTATACAGCCGATAAACCCGAGCTCCTCTCCTGCGACTGTCAGTATAAAGTCATTTTCCTGCTCGGGGACAATTCCACGCTGAACTCTGTTTCCGTTAAAAATACCGCTTCCGAAAAGTCCGCCGCCCGCAATTGAGAGCTTGCCCTGATACTGCTGCCATCCGTAGCCGGTAACCGTGCTTTCATCGGGGAAGAATAGGGCAAGCAGACGGTTGCGGTGCTCGTCGTTCATTACAAAGCCCCAAATCAGCGGTACAAGCGCCGCAGTAATCGCGCCGAAAACCGCAAAGTATCTAAGCTTAATTCCTGCCCATAGGCACATTACTATAAATACAAGAGCGAATAAAAGAACAGTTCCGTCGTCGCCCTGAATGTGGATAACCGCCATTGGGATTATTGCGTGAGCGCACAGGCTGAGTACCGCCCAGAGCTTGTTTAACAACTCTTTTTCTTTCAATACCGAAAAGTGCTTTGTCAGTGTGATGATGAAGCAGATTTTAATGAACTCCGACGGCTGAATTGTGTAGCCGAAAACGTTTATCCACGCCGTGTCGTCTGTGCCGCTAACCCGAATTCCGAATATAAACACAAGCACAGCGAGTAAAACGGCGATTATTGCCGCGACATACCACTTATCAATTATATAGTTATAGTCAGCGTTTGAAATTATTACAGCCGCCGTAAAGCCGATTAAAACCGCGGCAAGCTGGGTTTTGACATAGTTGTAGTCGCCCGAGCGCTGCATACTCGCTATCAGCAAAATGCTGTAGCATATCGCCGCCAAAACCTGCGCCCAAAGCCTTGTATCTGTTGTTTTTAAGTAAAAACGCAATTTTTGCGCTGTGTTTTTCAAAAAATCTCCGCCCTTTTATAAAATACCAATAATTACCAATTAGTATTATAATAAAATATCGCCACAATATCAAGTATATTTTCAAAATGGAATAATATAAATTATTTTTTTGTTATAATGGTAAGCGTTGAAGAATGACTTTATTCAGCATATTTTTATTTTATGGAGGTAATACTATGCTTTCTGATATCGAAATTGCTCAGCAGGCGAAGCTTCTGCCAATCAAAGAGGTAGCCGCAGGCTTGGGCATTAATGAGGACGAGCTTGAATTCTACGGAAAATACAAGGCTAAGCTTTCCGACGAGCTCAGCGCACGTGTTGCGGATAACCCCGACGGCAAGCTCATTTTGGTAACTGCAATTAACCCGACTCCGGCAGGTGAGGGCAAGACCACTACCACCGCAGGTCTCGGTCAGGCAATGGCTAAAATCGGCAAAAAGGCTATTATCGCGCTCAGAGAACCTTCACTCGGCCCTGTGTTCGGAATTAAGGGAGGAGCCGCAGGCGGCGGATACGCCCAGGTGCTTCCCATGGAGGACATCAACCTGCACTTTACAGGCGATATGCACGCGATTACTTCCGCTAATAACCTCTGCTGTGCTATGCTCGACAACCATCTCCAGCAGGGAAATACACTCGGAATCGACCCCAGAAGGATTTTAATTAAGCGCTGTCTTGATATGAACGACCGCGCACTCAGAAATATTATTGTAGGTCTCGGCGGCAAGGTCAACGG